>JAGXNU010000117.1 GCA_019894815.1 Promethearchaeota archaeon | reverse complement strand
CTTTAAATCTGATATTGAGAGATTTAGAACTCTTAAACCGTAATTAAGAAAAGCTAATAAACTAAAACCTATAGCCGCTATTGAATAATAATCTACTTCGATAAAAGTAAACCACAGAATTCCAACAATTGGAGTTAGCACTATAAGTGTTTTACTGAAAACTTTGATAATTTTAACATTTCTTTTTTGTTCAGCGATCTTTTTGAGATAATATCCACTGATTATGAGCGAATAGATAGAAATGAACACAGAAATCGGAAAAAATAACATCCCAAATAAAAGAATCAAGAGTTGTTTAATACCGAAGTAAATTTTCTCTCTAGTTGAAAAATCATTTGTATTCTTTAAATAGGTGAAGAAGTAGGTAATGATATAGAAACCTCGGCAGATCAGAAGTAATATCAGGCTTTTAGTAAATATCTGTTCTAAAGTCAAAAATTCCAAGTTATTCAAAAAGTAAAAAAAAGCAATGATTGAATCAATCATAAATAATATTTGAGAATTCTTTGTTAATAAACATAACTAAGGATTTAGATGAAAATTTGTTATGAATGGAGTTTATTATATAATACTAAGTTCATTTAATCTACGCATTTTTAATAAAATATTTATGGTTTTAAACCTTTTACATCAAATACAACACATAATTGAGCTCAAAATGACCATATTAAAATACCAACTAAATGGAAAAAATTCGATCGGAGCATATTTATCAGTTAATAACTTGTTTGGTCTATATCCATCCACATTAATAAAAATAGCAATAGAAAAAATAAAGAGCACATTTGAAGTACCAATGTTTCCTCTTTCAATTAATAACTCAAATTTGCTTGGTATTTATACTGCTAGCAATAAACATGGAATAATAGTCCCTCATATAATTAGAGAGGATGAGTTAGAGAAATTGAAATTATATACAAAGCAAGTCACTCCATCTTATCAAATAGGAGAATTTAAATCGTTAGATAATGCTTTTGGAAATTTAGTTTTATGTAATGATAAAGGAGCTATTATCAGCACTCTTTTAAAAGACTTTAGGAAGGAAATTGAGGATGTTTTAAATGTTGAAACCGTTGCTTTTGAATTTGCTAACAATTACCTTCCAGGTTCGATTGGTGTTTGCAATAATCATGGCTGCTTAGTACACCCTTTGACAAGTGATCCAGAAATTAAACAGATATCAGAAATTTTGAAGGTTGAGGAAGTAGATGTTTCTACCGTTAATCGAGGTATACCTTATTTATCCTCTGGAGCAGTAGTCAATGATAAAGATAGTATTTTTGGTCACGCGTGTACTGGTCCTGAAATGATGCGACTAACAAATGTTTTAAGAATATAATGCTCAACTTTTATACATTAAAATAGAGAGAATTAGAAAAAACCAAAATTTAATATTTTTAGATTAATTTTCAAAGTTAAACACATTGCGACTAAAGATCTGAATTATCATGTCAGAGATTAAAATTTATCGAATTGTTGGAACATACAATAAGGATTACAGAAAATATTTATTCCGAAAAGAAGTTCGAGCAATGAAGGAAGAAGATGCTCTTGAAAAAGCTCTCACTCAAATTACATCTATAGGTATCTATAGGAGACAAATTAGGATAAAAGAAATTCGAGAGATTTCAGTAGAAGAAACTCGGGATTATCTCATACGGGAATTATCGCAATAAATTTATTTTTTAAGGTGGCTTAAATGGAACAATCTCAAAATTTTCAGCGTCAGTTAAGTCAATATCGCTATTTACAAGAACAAAGAGAGATATATCAAAATCAATTTGAAATGATGAATGCATCACTCCTAAATTTTCAAAATAGCAAGAAAACTATACAAAACATCATGGATGGAGTTAAGGATGATGATGAAATATTAATTCCCATTGGCGGTATAGTTAGCATAAAAGCTTCAATCAAAGATACAAACAATGCTTTACTTTTTGTTGGTCAAGATATTGTCATTGAAAGGAGTTTAGGAGAATCAATAGAGTTCATTGATAAACTTGTCGAAAAATATAGTGAAAGCATGAAAATCATAATTGAAAGACTTCAATCTATTGAACTCGCCCTTCAAGGCATGGGAGAATTTCTCCAAGGCGCCCTGAATCAAAAACAATAACATTCATCCTTATTCTAAAGTATAAATACTTGTGATTATTAGTGAAAAAAAAGGGTTTAAAGGGAGTATTTTCGAATTTTATCAAAAAAACTTTAACTGAAGAAAAACTTGAATCAGCACTATCTGAATTAAATCTTTTATTAATCAGCAATGATGTGGCAATGGAAACAGCTGATATTATATGCTCAAAAATAAAGAATTCTCTTGAAGATTTACCTGTTGGAATATTATCTTCAAAACAAAAGATGCTTTTCGAAACCTTGACAAAAATAGTTACAGAAATATTAACTCCTGAGAAAGAAATAGATTTAATTAATGAGATTAATGCCAAAAATAACAAAGGTTTACCATATATTATTCTTTTCTTAGGAGTAAATGGAACGGGAAAAACTACTACAATCGCAAAGTTGGCTCATTATCTAAAAAAAAATGACATTATTTCTGTCGCGGCCGCTGCTGACACCTTTAGAGCTGCAGCGATAGAACAATTACAATATCACATGGATAAAGTTGGGATTAGAATGATAAAACATGAATATAAATCAGATCCCGCGAGTGTGGCATTTGATGCAATCCAACACGCTAAAGCCAAAAATGTTCAAGTCGTCCTAATAGATACTGCAGGCAGACAAGTTTCGAATAAAAATCTGATGATAGAAATGCAAAAAATAGTGAAGGTGGCTCAACCCGACTTAATTGTATTTGTAGGTGATAGCCTTGCAGGAAATGATGCACTAAATCAAGCTAAAGAATTTAATAATAAAATCGGAATTGATGTTAATATTTTAACAAAATTAGATGCTGATGCTAAAGGGGGAGCTGCATTATCCATATCTTATGAAACCAAAAAACCAATAATTTTCATAGGAATGGGGCAAGGATATGATGATCTCATTCCTTTTGATAAGGAATTTTTTATCTCAAGCATCCTTGAAATTCAAGAATAGTTTAAAACTGATTATTATAACGTGCAACATGGAATAGATTACATTCTCAGTTTTATTAATTCATGGTTAAGTTTTTTAAATATTCAAATTTAATTTATATGTGTCAAAATCTTACCCAAAATATGATAAATACGATACTCAAAAAAAAAAATTGAGTTTATATAGTAGAATGGGCATTTTCTTCCAAAATACCAAGAGAATAGTCAAGATTGCCAATAAACCAGGAAGAAAAGAGTACTTCACTATCTTCAAAATCTGCGCGATTGGAATTGCCCTTTTAGGCGTAGTATCTTATGTAATTCAACTGATTTTCACGGTAATAAACAGTGCTTTAGGAATAGCATAATTCTATCTATTATTTTTACCAAAGATATGTGATCTTTTCATGAAAATTACAATTAATTACATTAATAATCTCCATTTTAAAGCAAAAACTCGCATATTTGATAATATTCTAATAGATGAGCCCTCATCATTCCACGGCACTGATTTAGGTCCCAGTCCTGTTGAATATCTTCTAATTGGTATAGGAGGGTGCTTATCATCAACACTTGTATATTGTTTACGAAAAAGAAATATTGAGATCGATGATTTAGAAATCGTTATAGATGGTGAATTAAAACATGCCCCACCAAGCCTTAATTTAAGATTAAAGCATATTCATGTTGAATTTAACTTTTTTCTAAAAGAAAATACCAATGAGGTAGTACTTAATAATTGCATTGATGAATTCACAAAATACTGCCCAGTATATGACCCGGTCTTAAATGGAATTCCTATCGATCTTGATTTTAAAAAAAATAAAAAATAAAAATAAAAATCTGATATTAGAAATAGAACACAACAATTTGATAAGGGATTGTGAGCTCTTCTTCCTTGTTTTTACATGCTATTAATTTAAGTTTCATTGATAAAGCAGAAGAAAGCAATCTCTTAGTTAAGATGCCATCTAAAATTAAAATTTGAGTGTTTTTATATTCTTTAATTTTATCAAAGAGTTCTCCTACAGGAATTTCGAATAATTTTTCCATGTTCTTAGAATAGCCAAGACCTTGCCCTGAGGGTACATTTTTAATCTCCTCTATTATTTCGTCGTGATGTTTTAATTTGGTGCCTTTTAAAAATTTCTTAAGGTTAGCATCTCGGCCTTTATATTTTCTTTCAGAAGAATCTTCTTCTTCCTTGTCAACTGAGGATTTTTTATTTTGTAAAGATTTAATCATTTGTTTTCTGGTTAATTCTTCTACTTCATAACCTTCGGGAGCACGGGCAATGTAATCTATCTTCATTAGTTGTTTTAATTCCTTTAGTATTATTGTGCCGCCTCTATCTCCATCCAAAAACGCAATTATGGAGTTTTTAGTCTTTGCAAGATCAATAATTGATTTCGGTATTTGAGTTCCTTGGACGGATATAGTATTTTTCACATCAATCCTTAGAAGATTTAGAACATCTGCTCTACCTTCCACAATTATTAATTCCCGATTAGATTCAACATCTGGACCTGCAGGAAGCTTTTCTGGACCCCAAGAGATAATTTCACCTAATTTAATATCAGCATCCATTTTCTCTTCTATTTCACTTGGTTCTAATGAATTTTGATCCCATTTTTTTAGAAGTTCTGCTGCTCTTTCGATTATTTTCTTTCGTTTTGTTTCTCGTACATCTCGAATTTCAACTAGAATTATTTCTGCTTCACAAGGACCAACTCTCGATACAGATTCTACTGTCGCTGCTAATAGTGCGGTTTCTTTTCGTGTAAGGCTACTAGGAATCTTGATAACTCCTCCGGAAACTCCCTCCTTGGATTCATTATCAACCTCAATACGCCCTATTCTTCCTGACTTTTGAAGATCTCGCAAGTCAAGATCTAAAAGAAGCCCCTCGGTTTAGCCGATCATGCCGAAATGGCTTAACGCTTTTATCTTTGGCCGAATATCGCACCGACAATATCGGATTTCTCAACCACGCCCATTATCTTGAAATTTGCTTCTATAATATATTTAGTTGTAAAATCAACTTGATTTGTTATTTTAATCACTTCTTTTTGATTATTATTACATTTTATCTATAATTTTATTAAATTAATTGATTGAATAATTTTGATTCGATTAAATATTTGATAATTTTATTCATTTATTCATATGAAAACTCATCAAATTTACAATGATGATAATAATTATAGGAATTCATAGAATTTATTTTTTTTTAAATTAGATATCTCGAAATAATAGATAATACCCATGTAAAATAATCTTTTTTCAATGATTTTTCTAATAATTTTTTAATGAGTATTTATTGGAATAATATCCTAATAAAGCGCCTTCAAAAAACAGTTAATGTAATAGATAAATATCGAGTCACGACAGATATTGGTCGATTCTATTTCTATTTCAAGGAATGTAAAGATGATGATTCAGAAAAGTCCGTAAAAATAATATTCTTCCCAAAAAAAGAAATTTCCAATAAATAAGATAATAAATAAGAAAATTTTTTTTTAGACTAAATATGATTTTAGTTTATAATTATTAATTTTTAATTTTTATAATGATAGAGAAAATTTTGGTATTTGGGGGTAAAGGAGGGGTTGGGAAAAGTTCTATCAGCGCTGCTACTGCTGTTGCATTATCAGATCTTTTACCAAACAAAAGAATTTTGATTTTATCTTTTGATATTGCTCATAATCTTTCGGATCTTTTTGCTTGCGAGATCGGAAATAAAATCACGCCATTAAAAACAAATTTATGGGGGATTGAGCCCGATCCTAATGAATATGCCGAACGCTATACAAAAAATTTGATAGATAAGATGAAACAGTTAATGAAAGAAATGCCTGTTATAGGAAAACTCCCACAAATCGAAAAGCATATTGACGAAACGTTTACTAGCGATTCAATACCACTCGCTTTAAAAAATGCCATGTTCTTTCAACAAATATTGAATGCTGAAAATCTTGACTCTCCAGAAGGACAATTTGATCTAATCATTGCAGATTTTCCCCCAACTGGTAACATGGTTGCTCTTTTCGAAATTCCTGAAGATCAAGCTAAAGTCATGTTAAAATATTCATTGAATTTCTATAATTCTATAAAAGATGCGATAAGGAATTTTTCCAAAATGTTTCGTAAAATTCTTAAACCTTTTGATGATTATGAAAAGAGAAAAGAATTAGGCAAAGAAATAATCAGCATGATGGTGGAACTTGAAAAGCGTGGAGAAAGAATAACTGATCTCATACATTCTGTTGGTTCATTACGATTAGTATCAATAGCTGAGAAACCTAGTTTCGAAGAAATTAAGAGAGCTCGAGATTTGACTCGAAAGTACATTACACTTGAGGGTGCTCACATAAACTTGTTGATTCCAATGAAACATGCAAAAAAGTGCGATTTCTGCGGGAAGGTATCAACTATTCAACAAAAATATCTTTACGATATTAGAAATGAATTCCACAGTTTAAAAATTTGGGAATCTGATAGACTCAAGGAAGAACCCATAGGAATGGAGGGTTTGAGAAAATTAGGGAGAGAAATCTACGGTGATACTTCAGCAGATGGAATATTAAATCCACACCCTTAATTCTTTTAGGTCTTACTGAAATATAATTATAATTCAACTATTTGATAATTTTATTATTAATTGCTAGATTATATTTGCAACATATTAGTTGCGGTAAAAATAAGAATTTAGTTGTAATCTTTATATTTCATATTTAAC
>JAGXNU010000116.1 GCA_019894815.1 Promethearchaeota archaeon | reverse complement strand
AACTAAAACAGGTATCACCTTTCCTAAAGATCTAAGAGATCTACTATTTGAAGAAGATCAAGATACATTCTTCCGTTTATCAATTCCTATAAAACAAGATAAAATAATTTTAGAAGTTATATCCGAGGAAGAAGCAAAACAATTATCAGAAAAATTGAAGATAGCAAAACCAATAAAAGAAAGTCTCCCAAAAGAGGGAAAAAAAATGAAATCTAAAACTGCTAGAGCTCCTAATTGGGGTGAATATTTCATTTATGATTTTAAGAATAAAGATAAAGTAAAACCCATATTAGAATCTGCATTTTACAAATTCGGAGAGAAGCCAATTAATATGGAAGACGCTATGGGCAGAATTAAGTATGTTTTGGTATCGTTTCTAACTTCTACTAAAACCGAAAATGCTAAACTATACTATACTGTAGAAAGATTTCTAATTGATATAATAAAGCAATATGATCAACATAATTTGTTAGATTGGATTTTTGAAATGATTATTCCAAGGATTGAATCAAGGTTTCTCTATGAACTAGCACTCTTAGATCTAATAGAAATATCAATTTCAATACAACGTTATGAAAAAGCAGAGTTATATATTTTCCATGTACTTAAAAATATAGATGCTTATCCAAAATCAGAAATGTATAACATCATGAACAGTTTTAAGCAATTAGTGAAAAATCTAAAATACGTGAGAAGATCTGATAAAATTGATATATTACTAAAAGAAAAATTGATGGAATATGGAGAATTTGAGAATGCTGATACTGATTATAAGATACAAATTGTAGAATTTTTAGAAGATTTACAATATATAGAACTAGCATATAAGCTCGCAAAAAAAATACAATTAGGATTGCCGCAAGATAGCATGCGATTGGAGAGTGTAAGAAGATTAGTAAGAAGATTACATGCTGCTCCAATAGCTGAAAATAAGCCTGAATCAAGCATCGATTTTGATGAGTCAGATGAAGCTGATAACTTAGATTAATTTATTCATATCCTTCTTTCCGTTCTTCTTCATTTTCTGCTTCTAATTCTTTAAAAATTTCTTCAGCGCGTTCTAATTCTGTTTCTCTAATTTTCTTCTCCTTATCTTTAATTTTTTTCTGTTGCATTTCAATTTCTACATTAGATAACTCAGATTCTTTTTCTAATAATTTTTCTTTTATTTTAAGTGCCTTTTCTCTTTCTTGAATAGAAATTTCTTCAAATTCTTTTTCTTTTATTTCAATTTCAAGTTTCTTCTTTTTTATCTCAATGTCTTTCTTTTTAAGTTCAATTTTTTTATCAAAAATCTCATTTTCAATTTTCTTGATTTGTTTTTTTAATTTTTTTGGTAAATCCTCACGGTCAGGGCTAATCTCAACTTCTCTCTCAATTATTTCTTCTTTAAATTTCAAACTTTTTTCTTTTTCGTCCATGAGCCTTTCTTCAAGTTCAAGTTTCTTTTTCTTCAGCTCGATTTCTTTCTTCTTTAATTCAATTTCTTTATCGCTAATTTCATCTTCTGCTTTTTCAATGATCTCTGATTCTGTAAGTTCTTCTTCAACCATTCCTTCAATTTGATCGACTGAGACTATCGCTTTTAGTACTAAATCTGCTCCTTTTTTTAATTCTTCATTCTCTGCATTTTCTTTTACTTGATTAGTTAGGACCCTTGTGACTAAAGATGGGTTAGATTTTCCGATTGCTTTAAGTGTTTGAATACCCTTCTCCACAATAAATTCTTTTTCATCAGTTAACTTATTAGAAATTGAGTTAACAAGCGACTCATCATCAATACTTTTATCACCTCCTGCCATGAAAATAACCAACTGTAATGCGGCCTCACGAATATTAGGATCTTCTGAATTTATTAAATCTTCAATGAAGGGTAAGAATAAATTACATTCATTTTCACATGATGGTTTTAATAAAAGTAGAAATGAATATCTTAAGACGGAGTCTCTTTTTGATAGGTTTTCTAATAATGATGGTAAATCTATAATTAATTGCTCAATTAAAAATCTTAAAGCAGTTCTACCACCATGTTGAGTTAGTATTGTCTCGATTAGGTTTTCTAAACGATCTAAATAATCTTCATCTGTAGCATCACCCAAATACAATGCAATTATTTGAACTACATCATCAAACCTTTCATCGCGGATGAAGTCTTTAATTTTAGTTAATTCTGGATCTTGTTTTTTATCTTTATCTTCACTCATCTTGATCTATCCTTTCTTTTTATCATTTATGCCCATATTATGTAATAATCATTATAAAACCGATAAATAATATTAAAAATTAATCGCAAATCTCTATATCGTAAAATCTTACCATCAAAATCTTTAGAATTCACATCAAGGTGAATTTTTATAACTAAATCATTTTGTTTGTTTATATATAAATTAATTTCTTTACAATGTTGACTTAAAGCATCAAGGTCACTTGAAAGAATATTCCAAAAATAATCATCAATATTGTTATCTTTTGATTCAGGTGGTTGCTTGTTCACTTTTAGTAATATATCTTCGGGGATTATGCTTTTAATTTCAATTCGATTATCAGTTCCTAATTTTAATTTGAATTCTGGAAAGTAGAGTCGAGCAAATAATTCGCATATTCCTTTTAGTAATTCTACATTAGTTATATTATCTCTATTGGCATTGCATAATACATGATTTTCATTAAGAAACATTACATGAATTTTTTCTTCAAATTTGAATATCATGAAATTTTCTTTATCTGACAATAAATAATGAAAATGCTCGTCCCTATTATTGATTCTGTCTTTAAAGATTTTAATACAATCTCGAAATTGTTTTTTTGAGAAATATTGATTTAATTTTCGATATTCCCCATGGAAAAAAACATCCAAGAAATCAATCGTGTATAAATAGGCATCAGTTGGCTTATAAACAACTGTTTTGTTAAAAAAATCACGAAATATTATATTTTTATGGACCGAATAGCAAAATTTAGGCTGATCATCTAATGTTAATTTGTTTCGTAATCTTAATTTTAATAGCCATCGCTGCCTACATCGAGGTTGGAGAGTGCAAGCAATTCTATCAATTTGGCATTCTTCAAAGCAAAGTTGTTTTATCCTTTTAACCATTAAAACAGTAAGTTCATCAATTTCCTTATCCAACTGAGAATTCTTTAATAAGTTCCTTAAGTGAGTTGATGTTAAAGGCATTAAATTGATCAGAAAATTTTAATGTTCAGAATTTAATTCTATAAACATTTCAAGGTAAAAAAAATCTTTCATTTCAATTAATTAATAGCTAATATTTGGTTTCTGCATGGAATGATTCTGATGTTACCCTTAATTGATGCTAAAACTTTTAGGCTTATATGATATTAACATATATTAGTAAGCGTTTTTTATATGATTATATAGAATATTTGATATCCCTTAATTATCATATAACTGAAGATCATGTTAAGACAAATTCATATATTTCATAAGAATGTATGCATTTTTAACCATTCTTATGCAATGGGTCTTGGGGACGAGGAATTAACAAATGTTACAAAAATCATTCAATCTCATTTAGATTTGCCGATGCTGGGAAAAACTTTTCAACGTCCCGTTACTAATTATCAAATATTCCACCGTGCCAGTAAGGATGTGTTGTTCATGTTTGTAACTGATCTCGTAGATCAACTTAATAGAGTTGAACCTATAATACTCAAGACTATTGATAAATTCAATGAAATTTTTTCGTTACCAAATGAGATTATGGAATCTACATCTCATCAAGAAAGCTTTAATGAATACCTGATACCTTTACAACATGAACTTCATTCTAAAGTAGCAATCATTGGACCAACAAATGCTGGGAAAACAGAACTATTCTACATTCTTAAAAAAGGTGAAACTAAAGAAATAATGAATTTTGCTGTATCTTCAAATTATGGCATTGATGACCTAAATTTTGATATATGGGATTTTCAACTTAAAGATAATTTCTCACTTCTATGGTCCAAATTTATTAGTGGCTCTGATCTCATAATCCTCTTGTTTGATCTCTCAAATTACCATTTAAGAGTGATAGAACATTTTAAAACCTTTCAAAAGCAAGAAGGAAAATTATCCAAATTTTTAATTATTGGTAATAAGCGAGATCTGGTAGAAGATTCTGATATGAAATTAATTAAGAATGAATTAGATATGGATGATTTTTTTGAATTATCATTAGTTGATTCAGACATAAAACAACAACTTGATTTGATTATATCGAAAACACTTAAACTTAAAGAATCTTTACCTAAAAATTTCCAAGAAATGATAAATCAAGTAAAAAGGTTAGAATTAGAAGGAAAATTTGTACTATCAATAGTAAAATATAAAGAACTGATTAAAATCTGTAATCAATATCAAGATCTGAGCTATATTCAAACATTTAAAGAAAAAGTAAAAGAAATACAAAAAAAACTAGAAGAACAAACTAAATTAAGAAAAATTCGAGAAAGCAAGCAGAAGTTTAAAGTACCTGGAAGAATATCATTTTCTCAGAAACCAATGGTGAAAAGTTTACCTACCAGTCAATCAAGAGATGTAACAGGATCCACTACGCCTGAAATCTTCCCACCAATAAAAACAGAAAATGATATCAGTCAAGAAACATCAAAAATTGAAGATCTCACTCTATTTACTAAAGAAGACAATAAAAAGAAAACTCAATTTTTAACACCAGATGATATTAAAATTAAAATTAAACCAAAACAAAAAGAATTTAAACCAGATAAACCAAAAGAGAATATAGCTTTCATAATTGAAAAATCAACTGACAAAAAAGCAATTAGCAATATCGATTACCCATTAGAATTACAAAAATTTATTGAACAAAAGGGAAGTTCGTTAAGCATCAATTTATGTCAACAACTAATTACCGATTTACAGAGCGCATTATCTCGTTCCGTCACAAGTGAAGATCTTGAAACGGTCGCTGATGTATTCGTAAAGAGCGAACTTAAGATTTAAATCTAAAGAAGCACGTAAGAAAAGATATTTAAGAAAAATAAGTAATTGACTAATAAACATAAAATTAAGGTAAAATATATAACAATTTTATTCTCAAAACTTATTTCAGATAAATCTGACTCTTTCTTTTCAGTTTTAATAATTTTATTATTATAAGATTCAAGATTAATGGTTGATATAGTTATTAGAGAAATTGTGTTATAGAGTAAGTGTAAAACTATAATAAATACAATGAGAAAAGTAAACGCCGAATTGGATTGGACCTCTGAAACATTCAATACTTCATTTAATATCCAAAAAGAATAATAACTTAAAGGAAATGCGACTATTGCCCCTGTAATATATAATAAGTATTTTAATAATTTTGAATATCTCCTATCCTTTTCTTTTCCTGAATCATCTTCATACGTTAAGATAATTGGATGTAAAGTAATGAGAATTAACATTTTGACCAAAATAAATAAAGAAAAAATTAAAAAAAGTCCATTTAAATACTTCTCTCTTATATGAGCAGGTATAAATAATGAGATCGAGAGTAGCATTAAGATATTATTAAAATCTCCAGTTATTGAATACCCCATTATTCTTTTAAGAGAAAATGATTGTTCTTCTAAAGAAAAGAATAATTCTTTTAATAAAATATAGAAAAAAGTAATAATACCCAGGATTGAAATTATTGTTACAATTGATCCATATCCTAAAGGCAGAAACTCAAAAAATTGAAACGATCTAAATAAACTGAAAATTATCGAATAATTTATCATGAAATAAAATAGTAGGTTGTAATAAGATCCATCTTGGAATACTTTCTTTAAATGAAATACTCCAAGAGGAAATATTCCGCATGGTATGCCAAACCCAATTGTAATCAGAATGATACAAATAAAATTTAATTCACTAGATACGCCAATACTTATAATATCAATGATATAAATCGTTCCGGTATCAAGGAAAATAATGATACTGAATACATAGAGTGCAACCAGACTAATTCCAATAGATAAAAAATATGGAATACAATTTCTAAAATCTATAGTTATCTCCCCATAAAAAAGGTTAACGCCTAATAAAATAAGTACAAAAGCAAACCATGAAATTAAAATTAACAAATGCGAAGATGAGACAATACCTATAATTCCTGCTAAAATTAATAATGAAATTCCATCATGAATTGGTATATTTATTGATTTTTTATCATTATTTTTGGATATTATGGCATAAAACATGCCTCCTAACAGTATAAATTCTACAATAAGTAGAACATTTCCATCAATAATTAGATAAAACTCGTGAAATTGTAAATTCATGAATAATGCTATAAACAAGGAAAACGTATTTATAATGAGTGAAGAAGATATTATCCAAAATATGATTTTCTTTCTTTTCATCTGTTCGATTATGAAAAAGATGGATATTCCACTTACTAAGATGGTGATGATTTCAATTAATAATAGTATAGCTAGCATGGTTAACTCTCCTTTATGATAATTATCCCTTGGTTTCTTCTTCTTGAAATATAGATTCACCATTGAATAAAGAATTTGATGATTTAATTATCTCTAAAACGAAAAGAAGAAGAATCACAAATGTTGTAAATGTAACTATAAAATTAATTATAGGTGCATTAAGTAGTAAATTAAATAATAGTAGTATTACAAGTAAGCTCATTGAAATCAGTAGAATGTGCGTGTGATTTTTTATTTCTCGTGTTAAATAAAAATATAAGCTTGCTAAAAAAATAGCGATAATAACACTAATAATTATTTCTATCATTCTTTTATTTCTCTTCTTATTGATCTTATAATTAATATTTTTATATAAGAATTG
>JAGXNU010000115.1 GCA_019894815.1 Promethearchaeota archaeon | reverse complement strand
CCTCCTATGATGGTGAAAATAGACAGATCCTTTAAAAAAATGGCTGTGTTAATGGTTGCCATGACAGGTTCAAAATACGATAAAATTATGATGTTACCGCCTTTATCTTTTTTCACTCCTACATTATACAATGTAAACGCTAAAGCAGTAGGGATAAGCCCTAGCAGTAAAATAAATATAAAATCCAAAATTGTGATTCTAAATAAATCCATAATACTAAATGGTAGAAATGGTAAAAATAAGAATAAGGTTGACCATAAAGTTAAAAACGCATCAAAATTTCCATTCGAATTAACTTTCGATTGAACCTTTCTTCTAATTTTATAAATTTTTTTTTTAGAAAAAATCATTATACCAAGGCAGAAACCTGAAAAAATCCCAACTACTATTCCCAATATTAATATTTGGCCGGTCCAAAATTCCATTATGATGGATATCCCCACGATTGCTAAAATGAAACTAATAAAGTTGATTTTTGACACTTTTTCTTCTTTCGTTATTACTAAAAAGATTAATAGGAAAACTCCACTTGTATATAATAAAAAAGCTGCAAAAGCATAACCAGTGAGCGTTATATTCCAAAAGTAAAGAAATACTACTAATGGGTTAGTTATTGCTATTATAATTAAATGCTTCCAGTGCATCTTAAAACACTCTTTAAAGAAAGTAATTGAAAGAGATTTTGTTATTACCATGAATAAAATTAGAAAAGCTGCTCCAAATATACCCCTGAACAAGACTATTGAATAAATTAGATACCCACTTAATAAAGAAATAAATATCCCCACATTACCCATGAAAATTCCGGATAAGAACATGCTTATTTTGGAACCTGTTGGATTAAAATGAGCTTCATTTACTTCCTCAATGGTCATTGTATTGTGAAAGTTATTAATGTTTTAATTCTATTGGAATTTAATAATTCACATGCAAAGTTGGAGTAAATCATAAATAATGATTCAATTAAATGTTTGGAATTATTATTTTAGGTTTCTACGTATTATATAAAGGATTTAGCAAAATTGTAACCTATCCATGAGTTCTGAAGAAGCTAAATTTGAAATAATTGACTTTTCTGGAGAAAACATGAGTCTTTTTACTCTCCGATGTTCAACTGTAATGTTAATATGCTTGGTTTTGGCACTAATTGGATTTTTCTTTTATTCCGTCTTTTACCCTTCCTTAATTACTCTTTTTATTAGTATTGGAATAATAATATGTTTTTTTATATACTTTAGCACGTCAGGAAATGGAATGTTAAGAAAATTTACTATTTCTGAGTCGACGATAGAAATTCTATTGCCAAGAAGAGATCCATTCGCCATAAAATGGTCACAGATTGATGAAATCAAAGTTAGATTAATTATTCTAAATGTTAATCCATTTCAATTTTATGAGATTACATTCTCAGGGGGAAAAAAAGCAATCTAAAATAAATTTTGACCTTAAAGATTTTAAAAGAGAAAATTTATTGAAAATTTTAAAAACGTTAAAGATAGAAACTATTGGTAGGAATAAGAAATTTTCAGCAACAAAAGAAGAAATAGTATCGGGTATTTTTCTAGTTGATGATCTTGATATTTGACAGATTAATCTACACGTGCACCACAGGTTGGGCACTTAATAACATTTCTGACGGTTTCCCCGCAAATTTGGCAAAGTTTAATGGTTTTTTTCCTAGGAGGTCTAAGTGAGGTAATTGATATTGGCTCTTTTGCCATGGTATCCCCTTCTTCTTGCACGTTTATAATTGTATTTGATGATTGTGGAATTTCATTGCCGTTAGAATTTGCTTTAATTTCAATCTCTTGACCGAAAAAACCTCCAATCTTGACTTTTTTTGTAACTGTTTCTTCTGATTCTTCTGAATATTCTGTCTCCTCTTGTTCTTCACCATCCTCGAACTCTATCTCATCTAATTCAAGTAGTTCATCTTTTTTTTCTGGCTCTTCAAATTCTTCCTCATTTTCTTCCTCATAGATTAATTCTACAAATTCCTCATCTAATTTTAGGAGAGTATCACATTGAATGCATCTAAATATGTGTTTGAATCCAATATTATTTGTAATTGAATGTTTTGCTGCGCAACATAAATGATATTTTGCGTCACAATTAAAACATTTGTGAATTTCATCAGAATGGGCCTCACATATCGGACATAATTCTTTTGTACAAATAGTACATATTTCTTCTTCTTCAGCATCCAGAGTTATTAGATCTACTGCTAATTTTTCATAGAAAAGTTTGTCCTCATCGAGAAATTGATCATCTTCTTCAGGAAGGATGACAGAAAATTCGGTTTTATTTTGTATGAGCGAGTTAAGTATATCTTGTAATAGTTTAGGGTCGTTACAATAGAATACGCCACCTTTTGTTTCAGAAGCCATTACTTTTAGTTTAACATCATCCGAGAAAAATTTTTCATCTCCTACTCGAATAATATCGATAAAAGCATCAAAATATTTCGCTTTTAGTAGTAAGTTATATAACGCGTTATGGTATTCCTCTGGTAGTCCACTTGGAGTATCAGAAAACACAATAACACGATAATTTTTGCGATTTTCTTTACTCTTGGTAAATATATATGCTAATACTTCAAACAAACCATTTTCTAAGAAACTCGTATTTTTTTCTCTCGATTCCCACTTATCGTTAATAACTTTTAAAATTAATTCGGTATCCGGTTGATCATAAATAGTAATTAAGTTTTCTTCTTTCTGAAACATAATGAGTCCAAATGTGCATACACTCTGAAATTTTTCTTTTTCTTTTGAAAAAGCAGTTATACTCTTTATTAAATTCTTCTTTTTAATGAAATCCTTTGATAGATCTACATAAAAGATAAATTCTTCAGAGTTTACGGATAATTTTTTAAACATGATAGCATCAAGAGAAAACCAAGAATTCGATTATAAATAATTCAGAATTAATTACTAAATGAAACTAATGGTTTTTAAATTTTAATAAAACCAAGATATTAAATTTTATTTCAGAAATTAGATTACATGATATTAAGGAGTATTTTAGGATAGATATTATATTTAGTATTTGGTACCACAATATGGACATTGATTATTTTTGTTTTCCACAATTTGTTTTCCACAATTGCGGCAAATAAAGAAAGGAGATTTTTCCTTGGATGGTTTTTCAGGGGTCCAGATCTTAATTTTAGAAGAATCATCTGGATCAATTCTTTCTTCAATTGGGGAATTTCGGTTTATTCCAGATACTCGTTCATATACAAGATTGTCCCCTTCTTTTCTTACAACATATGTTTTACCAAAAAACCCGCCAATTTGAATTACTTTCTTCTCTGTAATTGTCCCAAATGCTTGGTTTTCTTGAAGGTCATCATGTGATTCTACTTCCGTTTCTTCAATCTTGTCTACTCCATGCTTCATCTCATCATAGGCGTCTTCTGCTTCCACAGACTCATCTTCTTCATAATCATTCTCTAAATTATCAAGGTATTCTTCAACTGATTCAATTTCTGGATTTTCAGATTGTACAATTTCATCTTGATCAATTTGCAAGAGAACATCACAATTTGGACAACGAAAGATATGAGGAATTCCAATATTATGACCAATCGTGTAATTTGTAATACAACATTTATGAAAAGTAGTTCCGCAATCCGGGCACATCAATGGAATGTCGTTTACATCGGCACAAACTGGGCATACTTCACCTCCACAAAATTGACATTTTATCCCTGGTTTATCTTGAGGAGCAAGTATTAACTTTTTAGCAAGTCGGGAATAAAACTCATAGTCTTCTTTTTTGATCGAAATTTTCGCAGGTTGGTTAGCAAAAATGCTCACTAATTGTTTCATCTTAATTAATTTCTCCATTGTCTTAAAAAAATCTCTCTTATCATTGACATAGAAGATACTCCCATTAGTATCACTTGCTAGGACATTCAATTTAACATCATCTTTAAAAAAACGTTTGTCACCCAATGATATTCTGATTATATCGATGTAAGTAGGAAAATTTTTTATTTTTGATACTAAATTGAACAAAACATCGGTATAATCTTCAGATAAATCACTTGGAGTATCTGTTATAATGATAATGCGATAAGTTTTGGATTTCTTACGTATTTTTTCTGTTAAGTAAGAGAATACATAGAAAAGCCCATTCTCGAAGAAGGATTGGTTCTTTGGACGTGATTTCCAATTCTCTTCTATTGCATTTATAATTATATTTGAATCTTTTTTATCTGTAATAAATATGGGATTACCTGCTTCTTGAAAAATTAGCAATCCATAGTGCCCCTGCAAATTAATTTTATTTTTTTCAGTGATGTAATGTCTTATTGTTTTAATGATATCTTTTTTCTTGAGAATTTCTTTAGTAAGGTCTAAATAAATGAATACGTCTTCATAAGATGAGGTCATGACTTTTACATCCTTCTTAGTTTAAGATAGTTATTCACTAAATATTAGTTATCTAACAAAATGAAAGCAATAATTTTTAATAATAATAATAGTTATTCACTAAATATTACTTATAGTAAAAATATTTTACTATGAATTAAAATGAGAAAGGAAACCGAAAGGAAACCAAAGAAATCACAAATGTCGGGTAGTTAAAGATGGAAAAATTTTTTGAAATGCTAAATCTTTCTAAAAATGCCATTCAGATTTACTTAAGGTGTTTTGGAAAATATTCAATTACAAAAAAAGAATTGAATCTAATTGTACCAAATTTATCTCTTGAGGATATTTCAAACGTACTAAACGATCTTATAAATATAGGGTTAGTAATTCCAATTTATCCAAAAGATCCTAAGATTCTTGTTCATTATCTCGCAATTCCTCCTTTCGGAGCTGTAAGCAAATACTATGAAAATATTAATGAAAATGTTGAAAGTATTAAAACACAAATCCAGCTCATTGTAAGCAAAACTCTAGAAAAAGTTTTCCAAGATAACCAGTTGATCGAATTAGATACTGTTTTTAAAGCTACACAAGAGTTAAAGAAAGATATCGACGAAGACTTAATCATTCAAAAGCAAGATGTAGAAGATATCGTCACAGGAATGGAGAATTTGAGGGTTTTAAGTGATGCTCTTGATAGTTTACACAATAATATTAAAGGTTTAACTCAAACCGAATTTACAAACTTAATAAAAATCTTACCAACCATTGAAAATGAAATTAAAGAAAAAATAGAATCTTCAGAAATCAAAAAACATAAGGAAGAATTAATAGGATTCGTTGGTGCTGCATTTAAAAAGAACTTTGATAAAATGGTGGAAGAATTTACACTCGACTTACATGAGAAGATTAAGAGGGAATTTGATAATACTTTAGAGTCCATGAACACCATTATTAACTCTACATTTCAATTTAGGAATGATTTTAAAATGCTTTTATTAAACATGATGACTAATTTTGAGGTTAAAATAAATAACATTTTTGAGATTATGAAAAAGAAAAATATTCAGCTGAAACCTCAAATAGATAGTTTTAGGGATATTATAACGAAAAAGATCAATGAAATTATGCAAAACTCAATAAATTCAGTTGTGAAATTAAATGAACCCATAAATTCAGTAATGGATAATTATTTAAAAATCATATCCGCTCCTGAAAAAACACAAATTGATAAAATCTATCAAGTTAATAGCTTAACTAAAGTTAGCGAAGAAATTTCTAATTTTATACAAGTTACAAAGCAAAATCTAATCATTATCATACCTAATCTTGAACCACTTATTTTACCCGAGCATTTGAAAGAAGTACCGAGTTCTCTAAAAATTAAGATTGTATCCTCAGAAGCGCATACTAACAGCCATGTGAAAAAATTTGTTGAATTAGTCAACGTAGAATATCGAATGTTAAGAAATGAAACTATTATTATAATAAAGGGTGATAATGATCATGTACTCCTTGGTGTTATCCAAGGTGATTCATCTGATCCATTGAATAACTTTGTTGGAGTCTCCAGCAATTTTCCTCCTTTTGTTAAGATGTTAGACACTTTGATAAATACATTATTAGAATTTGCCGTAAAGGATTCATTTCAAACACCAAAATCTATTGGTGTTGAAGGAGTGAGTACAGATGTTCGTAAACAGATGAGAATTGCCAATTTACTTGAACCTAAATCAAAAAACCTTGAGGAAACCACTCCGTCACCTCCTACTCCGATTAAAACGGAAACAAAAAGGATAATAATAAAAAAAGAGCCTCCAAAAGAAATACCTAAGGTTTCTACATTAACCGGATCTAACATTGACGCTTCCTCCTTACAAGCTCAAGTTAATCAAAATTCTAGGAAACAACCAAAGCCAGAAGATGAATCAAGTATCATTATTAACACTGAATTCACTAATCTAATTCAAAAAATGGGCTCACTCAAAGGAAAAGAATTTAGTGAAGAATTACAAACTGTAGCTAATCTAATACTGGAGAAAAAAGGATTTTCTGTAACACTCCATAAAATCAGAACTACAATTAATCAATACAAATTTAGTGAAGTGTATCTTAATGAGTTAGATAGGAAGCAAGTTATTGCCAGTATTGAAGATTGGAAATCACACTTATTATGAAAGAGAGACTACTTTTTCTTAATTTTCTTAATCCCCTTACATATTGAAACAATGAGCTGCCATAGCAAAGATCCAAAGAATATACACATGAGAATGATTGAAAACGTAAGAAACACTATAGGATGTACTTGGTCTCCTTGCAACCCGACTATGCCAAACACTGGAACTATCGGAGCAATTAATATTACGATGTAATAAAAGGCTTTTCCTTTTTCTTTGTATTTTAAATGCGTTGTTATATTC
>JAGXNU010000114.1:6480-6859 GCA_019894815.1 Promethearchaeota archaeon | reverse complement strand
ATCTGGAGTTGGTCAAGCAACTGACACCCACATCGTGTTTGAACGTGAAGATTTAACTACTTTAAAAGCACTAAAAATCGCTTCTAATATAGCATACAAAATGGCAAAAAAAACACCTGAAGATATAGATGTAGCAGAATTGCATGATGCATTTGAGATTTTAGAAGCTGTACAATCTGAAGATATTGGATTTTTCAAAAAAGGAGAGGGCGCTAAAGCTGCTCATGAGGGATTAACAGAAATCGGAGGTAAGATCCCAATAAATCCATCTGGAGGATTGAAAGCTCGAGGGCACCCATTGGGAGCTACTGGTGTTGCACAAGTTGTAGAATTGGTTTGGCAACTACGAGGTGAAGCTGGTAAAAGACAAGTTGAAGGT
>JAGXNU010000114.1:0-6470 GCA_019894815.1 Promethearchaeota archaeon | reverse complement strand
ATTTCGGAGGATTTGGAAATAACATTATATCAATATTAGTAGAGAGAATTTAAAATTGGATTATTTCTTTTTGTAGCGGTAAAAATCGCATACAAAATAGCAAATTATCATTATAAAAAACCTAATATAGCCCAATTGTCCCTCAATTTTTATTTTATATGGATTTGGTAAATGTTTGATAATCTATAATATTTTTTTCAATAATGTTTATATAGAAAGAAAATTAATAATTATTTGTCCAAGGTTGATTCCAATCTTAGACTAACCATTTTATTATAGTTTAATACCCAAAATATAAAAAATAGAACAGAATTTTTGATTCAATATGATAAAATCAAGTATATCGAAGATTGAGCTACAAAATTCAAGTAAAAATAGGAATAGGTGACAAGAATGGATATTAAAGTCGAATTAAGAGAAATAAAACCTCAACCAATTGCATCAATTCGCACACTAGTTAAAGTTCGAAAAATCCCAAAAGTATTTCCTGAGCTAGTAAAGGAGTTGATTAATTTTTTAGAAACAACCGGGAAGCCTTTGATAGGGGCTCCTCTAGCAATATTCACTAATTGGAAAAAAGGAAAAGGGGAAATGGAAGTAGGAATCCCTGTTTCCGAACCATTTAAGTCTATTGGAAATATAAAATCAAGCGAATTACCCGGAGGTAAGGTTGCATATGTTTTATATATTGGACATCTAAGAAAAATCGCATCCATTTATGAAAGAATGAAGAACTGGGCAGTGGGTAACGGTTACGAACCCAAAAATATTTGGTGGGAAGTATATCTTACAAATCCAAGCCTTGAATCTGATTTAAATAAATGGAAAACTGAGGTTTATTTACTTATTAATTGAATTATTATCTTTTTATTCTTTATTAAGCCATTAAAGTAAGTTTATTCTTAATATATTCAAACTAAAAAATAATGAGTAAGAAAAGAAAAGTGCAAAAATCACCACCAATTGATTTGCCTATAAGTGATATTGCGGTTTTAGGATTAATTAGTACTAGAAATTATATAGGATTTACAAAAGGAATTACTGGGAAGCAAATTATTAAAGAGATGAAACAAGCTAGTTTTCCAGATTGGGTAGATATAAAGTATTCTACCGTATATAATTGTCTTAGTCGATTAGAAGAATATGGATATCTAACCTCAAACGACGATATAGATAAAAAGAGTAGAAAAAGAATTAAATTATATCAAATCTCAGCATCTGGTTCAATCGCTTTACATAACGAAATCATACATTACTTAAGCACACCAATTAAGGAAAGTTCCCCTCTCGATCTTGCAATTGGGAACCTAGGATTATTGTCGCGTGAGATATCTGCTAAGTCGCTAGAATTATATTCAAGAGAATTAGAAAAGCAGATTCAATTTTTAAAAGTATACGTCGAAGGGTTAAAAGAAAGTAAAATCGGCTCTAATGTTGGTCAAATTACTCTTACTAATTCTATAATACCAGTAATTAATAACCTTCTTGCATTGTTTGAGCGACCATATCGAGAATTACTCGCCAGAAAAGAATGGTTGGAAGAATTCCTACAAAAGTTAAAGCATGGAAAAGTTTTTACCAAAGAAAATCTTAATGTAGGTGATCCTTCATAATTTGAAGGATTATCTTATGAATATTAAAAAAAAATGGGATTATTCCTTTTTGTAGCAGCAGTAAAGGGTAAGCAACCGCTTGAAATAGCAGCATCTATTAAAATTTATTTAGATCAAATTGGTTTTAAAACAGAAATAAAAAGTGCAGAAAAATGGAGGGAAGAAATCAAAAATCGAAGTAATTTCGATGTTATTGATCCTCTGGCATTAACTGCAATTTTTAATCTAAAAAATAATTTTTCTACCATATCTTTTGATAATTGTCCATTTCAAGAAACTGATGCATGTAAGCAAATATCAAATCAATTAGACACAATAGTTTCATTAATTGAAGTTTATGATTCTAGCACCTGGTATCATCGATTATTTCAGAACGGGTCTATTATTGATAAATTTTGCAATAATCCTGAAGAATTCGAAGGAATTGAAAAAGCGATTAAATTTAAGGGAAATCCTAGCACCTTAACAAGAATTTTTGGAATAAATGAATTAGAAATTGAGCAATATCTATTCCAATTTACCAGTGAAAATAGAGAGATTAATCTTTCAAGAAAAATTAGTCCATCGGATGACTATTCTCTTGAAAGTGAATGGTTTTTCATCGATTTTTGGAAGAAACTAGGTATAGAATATCCAAAAAGTAGTCCTCAATTTGTGTTGTTTCATAAAATTAAATAAGTGGTTCTTCATATATCATTTTTGATTCATTAATTATAAAAAAAACTATTTCAAGTTTCAATTATTGTAAAACGTACAGATTATTAGACTATAATCGAATAAATAAATGAGGAATTATGCTTGATATTATATTATTACAACATCCCGCTTCTGGAATAAAATTGCTAGAATACAGACAAGATCACACTAAAATATCTTCAAAACATGCCGATATATTTAGTGGATTCATGTCAGCAATACAAAACATTTCGACAGAGTTAGATATAGGTACTTTGATTTTAATCTCGACTGAAGGTTCTGAAGGTCATAATTGCATCATAATACCAAAAATTTACGTGAATGTAATTATTTTAGTTGATCAAGAAGATCCAATAGATCTTTGGCGAGAACAAGGACATCTCATTGCTGAAAAATTTCTCGAAGAGTTTGGCAATGACTATCAACCTAATATTGTCTCAAAATTTGAATCATTTACCTCAACTATTAAAGCGTTATGTTCTACCCATGAATTTTGTGAATAAATTAATATAATTAATAATAAAATCGTTTGATTTTATTATCATTAGTTAAATTAGATATCCATTTGAGTAAATTCTTTGTTTTTACTAATCTTTAAATGTGAAAAACCCATGTTTCCTTTAGAAAAGAAAAAGATACGGTATTAAAATTTCAAGAATAGGAATAAATCAATCAGTAGAAGCATGTTATGTTTGATAAATATAAATTTAAAATAGTATTTATTGGAGATGGATACGTAGGGAAGACTTCCCTTATTAGACGATTTACCCAAAAATCATTTGAAAAGCAATATATAAAAACAATTGGAGCTCAATTCTCCTTTTATGATAAACAAGTCGAAAATAATGAGGTAAGATCTATCTTTTACGATATTGCGGGTCAAGATGCATTTAATTTCATGCGAAAGATGTTCTTTAAGGACAGTAAGGCTGCCGTGATAGTATATAGTCTCGTGGATGATAAAATGGGAAAAGAAAGTTTTAAAAGTATTAAGCGTTGGCACACTGATGTACTTAAATTCTGTGGGCCTATTCCAATTGCAGTCATTGCAAACAAAGTTGATTTATCTTATGAGAATGTCGTGGATATTATTGACATAAGAGAAATAATTAAGGAAAAAGAATTTTTAGGTTATTATGTCACATCCGCAAAAACAGGGCAAGGTGTAAAAAACGCTTTTAATTCGATTATTGAAGGAGTCTATTACAAAAGTTAGTGTATACTTCCCAAGATTAGTTTCTAATCCAAATTAGAATCCCATTCTTTCATTTCTTCTATTTCTGATAGAAAAAGATCTACGATCGTGAGCCATTTTTGTTTTGTTTCAAAATCCGTTGTGGATTTATTTGTAAATTCTTTACCTCTATTTAAATACTCCCTAGCTAATTCAAATTTTCCAAGTTCTTTATAACAAATCCCTAATTTGATATACGTCTGAAAAGAATACCAGGTTTCATTGTTTATTTCAATTGTTTTTTGAAATTCTCTTATAGCATTTCCATAATCACGATAAGCCATTAATATCTCTCCATAAGTATCATGATATACTCCATTTTGAGGTTCATCATCTATGAGGCCTCGAATTAAGTTGAGTGCCTTTTCTTTTTCATTTAGATATTGTAGCCAATACACTTTATAAATAACGATATCTTTATCGCCGGGGTATTTGTCTATGAGGTCATTTATTATCTTAAATCCTTCTTCAAGGTTTCTTTGCTCTTTAAGAACATATGCTTCTTTTAATCTGATTTCCTTTGCTCCCTTAGGGAATCGTATAATCATTTCTTCCAATAATTCAAATAACTCATTGTATTTATTGAAGTAAATTAGGATGCGTTCCTTTGCATGATATAACTCCAAGTTCCCAGGATCTGATGCAATTTTCTCATCGATTTGATTAAGTGCTTCCTCTAATTTATTCAAAGTAGGTAATTCAATGTTATAAGCCTTCAATTCATGCCATATTAATCCTTCCAACTTATCATACGCCTCGATTAATTTTTTCTCCTTTTCGACTTTAAACGCTAAATAATCAATATATTTAACTAAAAAGGGACGCAAGGAATCTTTTAGCCCATCATTGAAAAGATTCATGCAAATTTCTTCTATTATTGCATTTACAGTATTCTCTAAGGAGAGTGCATACCTTTCCTTAGGATCTTCCTCATATAATTTATTTAAAAATGTAAGTTTAGTAATGTGTTCTTCAACTACAGCATAAAGCATTCGTTCCAGTTTCTCGTTAACCTGTAAATAATAAATTTCTTCAGCATTAATCTCTAATTTAAAGAACTTAATAGGATAAATGTTTTTCTCAACAATTTGATGAACATGAAAATCGAGTATTACTTGTTCGATGTCATATTTTGCTGCAAATTCATTTATAGAAATAAAATGAGGATATTGAGAAGGATGATTCAATGATAAAAATAACAGAATCTTGTGAAAATCCTCTTCCTTTTCTAAACTCGATTTAACTGGATCATAAGATAATCTTAGCACATTATTGAGAAATCGAAATTTTACTTCATCATTTTTAATTTTAAATTTCTCAAAGAAGGTTATGGTTTTCTTCGTTACTTCCTTAATTCGATTGCTTTCCGCCTCGATAATCGAATGACGATCTAAATCATAATATCTTAGCATTTTAGAATATTCAAATTTTCCAAATTGAGTAATCCGATATTTTTTTTCTTCCTTTCGGATAAAACCTTTTTCAAGTAAATCAATCATCGTTTTCGATAATGAAGAGTTATTAATTGAAAGAGGAGGCTTTTGGAAATCGGCCCATACACAATAGTTGTTGTTATGAACCATCCATAAAACCCAATGATCATAATGTCTTCCCGAATAAAGCAATAATTTCGGGGGATAACTTAATCTTCGCTTTTGTTTATTAAATTGTGACAATTCATAAAATCTATCTTTCCCCAGTTGAGTAATACTATAATGATTAAATTCTGTTTTGCTTACTCGGTCATTCTCTATTAATCTTTTTAAATAAATTGATAAAGTCGACGGTTTGATGATACTCTTTAAGTTCGCCCACGTACACGTCACATTATTGTTTAACATCCAAAGAAGTACGAATTCAAAATTGGGTTTGCCTAATATTGGTTTTAAAATCTCTTCAGAAGGATAATTGATGGGATTTTCCATTACTGTAAACTATGAATGTATAAAGATATAAAAAAATTATAGTTTAATACTGTGAATAGACTATTGGACTATGAATGGACTAAACAAATTATCTTATCAATAATTTAGTTGATCTAAATAAGAAAATAACCTAAATTTTTATATTGTAATATATCTAATCTTAAATTAGAATTTCATATAATTTCATGTCAATATTTGGATTTTGAGCAAATCGATGGTAGAACTATCAAATAAATATATATATAAGATTATTGTTGTTGGTGATGGAGGTGTTGGGAAAACCTCCTTGATAAAAAAATTCACGGAAGGGTCCTTCGAGAAAGAATATATCAAAACCATTGGTGCTCAATTTTCAAAGTATGAATCTGAAAGAAATGGAGATAGAATAAAGTTACTCTTTTGGGATATCGCTGGTCAAGAAGATTTTCAGTTCCTCCTTCCTTCATTTTATCAAAATGCTAAAGCAGCAATAATTGTATACTCCCTTGAAGAAAATGAGCTAGGTAAGAATAGTTTTGCTCACATTAAGAATTGGCATGAGAATGTTTTAAATTTCTGCGGGCAAATACCTTTATTAGTTTTTGCAAATAAACTCGACTTAGTAAATGAAGCAAATTTAGATATGATTGAGCTTCAAAAATTGGTGAATGATAACAATTTTCTTGGATTTTATTTAACCTCAGCAAAAACGGGGAAGGGGGTAATAGAAGCATTCAATGCAATTATAGATCGAATATATGAACATTTCAACCCAAAAATTTTCGAAATTTAACTACTAGATTCGCTCTTTTTTTGTCATAAGATTTGATTCATTCATGTTCTAATAGTCTATTCACAGTTTTTTTTATCATTCTATATATGGACTCAATTGATAGTATTCATTGAACAATAATAAATCAAAAGCGTGAGTGATAAAAAATTGATGCCTCAAATTTCTGAAAATGGAATAATAACACCATTAATACAATTACCTGATGATGCTACAAGAGACACACTAAAATG
>JAGXNU010000113.1 GCA_019894815.1 Promethearchaeota archaeon | reverse complement strand
GAGTTCTGGTTTGGGATATGGAGGAAGATTAAACTGGGGGGATGGAAAAGAAGAACTCATATTTTTAAATGTGAAGCCAAATTGTTGTGGAATTTTAGTAGGAGGGTTCTCTAAACCTCCTGATCCTTTTGATATTATTAAAGAAATTGATAAAATTAAATCAATGGAATTATACCACGAAAATATTCTTATAGATTGGGATTATGGAGTAAGCAATCATTTTATTAATTGTCTTGAAGTAAAGAATTTATCGGATATGAAATTACCACCTTATGTATTTTTAATCCACGGTTCAGCGCCGGAGTTTCGAACTGATTTACATGGTATTGGCTTATATGTGGATCAATCACCTATTCTTAAACAAATGGCAATTGAAGAAACGACACCATTTGGAATGCAATATATATTAACTGACTCGAAAGCAAAAGAATACATGAAATTTCACTTGAAAGCATTAAAATTTTCAAAAATCAAAAGAGAGTTAATTGCGAAACATATTTTTGGGAATGATTTTCATGTTATTTGTAATCAACCTCACCAATTCTTAAAAGATTATAACAACATGTATTTAGGATGCTGTTGCACTGATACATCTTGCGAACTTGTTGAGAATGATATTTTTCCAACTGTTTTAAGGGCTGATATTGCCTGTTATTTGTTTCGAGGTAAGCGAAATCTTTCAGATCAAGTTATCAAAACTCTTAAATTTAAGGAAACTGCTGAAAAATTAGGATTAATGGATCTATTAAAGAACGCGAATATTCTAGCGCATGGGGGAGGGTATTCTTTTCCAGATGTTAAAAGAGTACAAAAAGTTTTAGAATATAAGGATCAAAGGTATTTTGTTTGTGAATTAAGAGAAGATACAAATAAACTTAAGATTGTTCGGAATGTAAAAGAGTTACAATTTGAATACAGGGGAAGAGATGTGATTTTAAAGTCTCTTCAATTAGATCTTGGAGATATCATAGCGAGACTAAATCCAATATTTTCACTTAAGTTATAGATTATTCGATTTTTGCTCCAGGGGGAATATTTTTATCTGGAGTTAATACTGAAACAATTTCTCCATCAACAGCTGCAAGAAGCATCCCTTGGCTTTCGATACCTCTTAATTTCCTTGGTTCTAAATTTGCTAGTATCACAATCTTCTTTCCTTTTAATTCATCCGCTTTATAGTGTTCAGCCAACCCAGCAACTAATGTTCTTTTTTCGTCACCTAAATCAATAGATAGTTTGTAAAGTTTATCTGCTTTAGGTACTTTTTCAATTTCTTCTACTAATGCAACCCTTATATCTAATTTCTTAAAATAATCATACGATACCAATTCACTATCACCTTTTTCTTTTTTTTCTTTTAGAGTTTTAAGCTTTTCTTGGAGTTCCTTAATATCTAGTTTTTGGAACAATGGTTTAGGTTTTTTTATTTTATGACCTGCTTTAATTGCGGTGTTCTTAATATCTTGCCAACTTATATTTGAATCGAGATTTAGATATGATAATATTTGAAGGCTTGTATCCGGAATGAAAGGATTTAATAATATGGCAAAAGCATGAACTGCTTGGGCACAGATATTGAAAACATGACCCGCTTTGGTTTTATCTTCCTTAATTAAATGCCATGGTGCTTTAGTATTTAAATAGATATTACATTCTTTTCCAAAACTTACGATCTCTCTTATGGATTTCCTAATTTTAAAATTAATCATGTTATCTTCGGTTGATTTTCCCATATTTTCGATTAGATCTAAAAACTTTTCATCTATCTTATCAATATTAACTCTTTCTGGAATTTCACTCTTAAATTGCTTTTCAATGAATGTTAAGGTTCTATGAATGAAGTTTCCTATGTTATCATTCAAGGCTTTAATATTATTTTCAAATTCCGTCCATAAAAATGAAGTATCGCTAGTTTCGGGTCGATTATAGAGTAAGGAAAAACGCCAATAATCCAAGGGTGCAAGCTCTAAAGCATCATCAATCCAAATCCCTACACCTCTTGATTTAGAGAATTTCGTATTCTCATACATTAACCATTCTGTTGAAGATACATTATAAGGTAAAACAAATTTATCTTCTTCAGCTTTATCTTTATTATAACCTATTATTAACCCCGGTAATATTATGAGATGAAATATAATGTTATCCTTTCCAATGAAGTACACAGTACGTGTATTTTTATCTTTCCAAAAATAATCAAATTTCTCTGGTTTTTTAATGATCTTATCAGCCCATTCCTTCACCGCTGATATATAACCCAAAACAGCTTCAAACCATACATAGATAGTTTTACTTTCTGCTCCTTCAAATTTCGCAGGAATGCCCCATTCTAAATCTCTAGTTATTGCGCGTTCAGGAATTCCCTCTGAAATACTATTTAAACACATCTGACGCGCATTTTGAGGGATTAACTCATTTTTATCAATAAAATCCGCAAGCAAATTCTGCATTTTTGGTAAATCGAAATACCAATGCTTTGTCTTTTTGATGATTGGGGGATCACCGCAAATCGCACATCTTGGTTTATTTAATTCTAAGGGTGTTAATAATTTTTGACAGTTATCACATTGGTCTCCTCTCGCATCTTCAAATACACAGTGAGGACATATGCCTTCCACAAATCTATCTGGAAGAAATAAATCATCTTTCTCACAATAAAAAGACTCAATCTCTTTTTCAAAGATAAATCCATTTTTTTGTACATCAAGATAGAAATTCTGGACAAATTCAATATGAATTGGGTTATGTGTAATAGTATAATTATCATAAGACAAATTCCATTTTTTATACAGGTCTTTAATGATTTCGTGATTTTTAAGTGCCAAGTCTTTAGTTGATACACCGAGTTTTTTAGCTTCAATTGCAACTGGGGTACCATGAGAATCTGACCCCGATACAAGCACAACCTCATCCCCTCTTAGTCTTAAAAATCTTGCAAATACATCTGCCGATAAGGTACTTCCTATCATGTTTCCAAGATGAGGAATAGCATTCACATAAGGCCAAGCACTTGTAATTACCCATTTACCTTTTTTCATATCCGAAAAGTTCAAAACCTCCTTTAATACATTAATGAAAACTTTCTAAAAAAAGTTGGTCGTTTTGTTATTTAATTAGATTGGTTTTAAATGACTAAGAATTAATAAAAAAATCATGAAAACATAATTTTAGCACCACAATTCCTACACGCTTGTATTTCTTTATTCATTTTTTCTAAACAAGGTTCATGGTAATAACTCTTACATTTTTCGCATTGGTACACGTTATAATCTCCTAAAAAAATACTATAACAATAATTGCAGGAAACATTTATCTCAGAAACATTTTCCTCACTTATCAATATCATGTGTGTGGATTTATCATCATCCTGAGACAAAAGCCTGATTTTTGGTTCATCTTCAAGATTTTCTTTAATCAATTTAGTTGCATATGCAGGAAGTTCAAGTAAGAAGTAGCAAAATGGGCATCTAAAAACACTTTCAGATGATTTTTCTGTCTTTTTAGCCCACATTGTAGCACATGAGATGTGCATTGGACGATCACATGAAGGACAGTACCGCCCTTCAGAATAAAAATCAGCACTAGTTAAAGGTGCTTTTATAGAATGACATATTTGACACTTATCTTGACCCGAACCGTTTGTACTCATCATTAGACGGATATCTAAGAGCGATGGCCTTCTTAGTGGTAATGCAATATCACTCACCAAAGGCGCAATTTTTTCTTGTTTATCAGGAGCAAAATAATCGGTAGTAGTTTTACTATCTTTTTTTGAAGCGAAAGACCTTCCAGCATTTAATATTGCTTTAGAATTATTAAAAAAGCCATATTCACCTCCAGTGTCTCTAGCAATTTTTTTAAAAATATTCTCTGCATAGACCTCCTCCGTTCCCAACTGACAAGTGTCAATAAAAATCCCTAATCCCGCTGCGATTGTCACTAATTTTTGAAGTTTACTATCCAATTTTAGTTTACTATCAGAAATTATGAAAATTCGATTTGTTTTTCCTCCCAGCTTTCGCATTTCTACTACTAAAATTTGTAAAGCAAAAGCTATTCCATCAAGTAATTGACCATTACCACCAATTTTTATTTTTTTAAGAGAATTTTTGAGTTTATCTTCCTCATAAGTAAATGAACTTAATTTTCTGACTGTATCCCCAAAGGAAAGTAGCGCGATTCTATCTTTTGGATCAATTGTAAATTTAGTCTGAATGAAATTATTAACCGCACTTAAAGCCACAGCTAATCGATTTGGTTTAAAATCTTGTCGAACCATCGATCGTGAAACATCGATCAGGATCACTGTATCTTCAGTCTTAATGTCTTGCAAATTGATTAAGTATAATTAATTGAAGTTTAAACTATTAAAAAAATAAGATCTTAAATAAATTTACATTTTATTTTAATCTTTGATTTTATTTTTTTAGATAATTATAAGCAAAAAGGGTATAAACCTTAATTGCTTTCAAAAAATCTTCAATTTCAATGAATTCATTGACTGCATGGGCTGTTCCCGCACTTCCAGGTCCAAATAAGATAGTTTGAGGACAATAACCATCATTCCTAAAGTAATGAGCATCTGCTGAAGCGGGGTATAATAAATAAAATGGCTTTTTTTTATATATCGTCTCAACTATGTCAAAAAATTCTTCTAATGCTTTAGAGTCCTCCCACTCATCCCAATAGGATCCTTCTGATGCATCTGATGCCTCTATATATATGTAAACATCTTCAGGTTTACCTAAAAGATTATCTCGTACTTCATATCCCATTTTTTTTTTAATTAGATTGTTGAAACCCTCAATAATCCCTTCAATTTTTTGTTCTGGTAATAACCGAATGTCAATAAGAGCTTCACATGTATCAGGTACAACATTTCCTTTAATTCCAGCATTAATCATAGTTACTGAATAGCTAAATTGCACCAATGATTGGAGCAAGTGGCTTAATTGAGGTTGTTCCCCTAAAATGCGTTCAAAAATTTCTGTACCAGGGAAAGAAGATGATAATAGTTTTTTTAATATTTTTAGGGGAATAGGGGGTTTAGAATCAGGGATATATTGATTCAGATATTTTAAATTTTCAATTAATTCACTCATCATGTAAATAGCATTTTTTCCCATATTTGGCATGGAAGCGTGACATGATATCCCTTTAGTAATAACTTTAAGATATAAATGACCCTTCTCACCAAGTATGATAGCTTTTGGCAACGGATTTAACCCTGTTGGTTCACCAATAATTGTAAAAGTTGGTTTAATTGATTGAAGAGCGTTATCAAGACACCATTTAGTTCCAAGTATGCCCCCAGTTTCCTCATCTGCTACAGCATTTAATATCAAATCTCCAGATAACTCTATATCAAGAGATTTCATGATTTTCAAAGCTATTACCATTGCAACTAATCCCCCTTTCATATCTGTTGTCCCTCTCCCATAAATATACCTTTTTCTTTTCATGAATGCTTCTAGCGGTGGTTTTGTCCATTCTTCTTCATTACCAGGGGGTACTACATCCATGTGACCATTATATAACAGTACTTTACCCTTATTATCATTATTTAAAGATGCGATTAAATTTACACGATTATCACCAAATGGAAAGAGTTGACTTTCAATATCAACAGATTTCAAGTATTCTTCAATCAATATTCCAACATTTAATTCATTTCCGGAAGGATTATAAGAATCTGCTTGAACCACTTTACGGAAAAAATCAATATATTGCTCTCTATTATTATCTATCTCATTAGTAATTTGTTCCTTGATCGTCATGATATCAAACTAAAGAAGTATTTATTTTAGTCTTAAGAATGAACTGATAGTTTATAATATTTTGTCATGTTGTATTCTATCTAATAAATTTAAAATAAATTGCGAAATTTTTTTATTTTTAAATAATTTTAATATTAAAAAAATTGAATAATTCGGTTATTTTATATGAATCGACGAAAAAAAGAAACTAAACAGATTTTATTAGTGAGTATTTTTATCATATCAATTTTTCTAACAAATACTCTGCTATTTAACGATTTTAAACTTGCTGAAATTAATGATGATGGTAAAGATCTTTATGATAATGAATTACAGAACTTATCACTTAACTCAGATCCATATTTGAGTGATTATTACCTCACAGGATCGGGAGATGATCAAGATGTTCGAATTTATACTACAAATACTTCTTCGTTAGTAAATAATCAGAAATATTTCGATATTCCTTCCATGTCAAATTCAATTGATTCATATTTGACATATGGAGATTTTAACTTCACTTTTCAAAATAATTTCACTACAGATTATGTTTTAGAAGATAATAGCGCTTTAGAAGCAACAAGTTTCATAGAATTTGATATGAATCGAAATCCTGGATATTCAAATATGACTTTAATTCAAGGTACTAATTCTACAAACTTAGATTTAGATGCTTTAAATGATGATTTAACCTCAACTTACGTGAGGTTGTTGAATGGAACTGATGGTATCATCAATTTAACTTTAACAGCAGATTTTTCAGATACGAGTTTTCAATCCGTTACTCCCTATATAGACTTAAATTTCAATAGAACCTTGATACTAGGATTTATTATGTCACTTCAACTTAAAACCAGCAGGAATGCAAGCATGATCATTAAAATGAAAGATATTGGATCAGGATGGATAGATGTTACTAGTTCAATATATCTTAATGCTAGTTTGGGAATTCATGATATTGAAAAACGTATTATTAATGAAAACCTCAAATATATTGATTTTACAAATAAAAGCGAAGTCCAATTTTATATTTCAAGAGGAGATACACAAAATTATAACATCACACTTTATGAACTCGGAGAATTTGCTACATACGCATTTGACATTCCGATAACTAGTTCCGATCATGT
>JAGXNU010000112.1:2856-6946 GCA_019894815.1 Promethearchaeota archaeon | reverse complement strand
GCCAATTTGTATCATATTCGATCCTTCATGATTAAGTACGGAAAGAATGCGTTCATAAAGGGAATTCTACCATGGATGTCGAATTGGTTTTTTAATTTTGTTGGCGCATGTGTCATAGCAAAAGGTTCTACACTTGAAGAATCTGTCGTTAACGATAGAAATTCGATTGTGGGAAAAAATTGCTATATTGGGGTCAATTCTGCACTATCCAGTCATTTTGTCGAAGGAATCTTCGGTAATATTGTTTATTTTAAAATAAGATTAGGGGATAATGTCACCCTCGGAGGTTTTAACAATATTGCTCCAGGCTGTGAAATCAGTGATAATTCCTATTTATTACCCATGGCAGCTGCTACTAAACACAATAAATTAAAAGGAAATAACTATTACTTTGGGATGCCCTTACGCAGAATCTTCAAGAAAAAAATTATGGAATATTTAAAGGTAACAGAGGAAGATTTAATTCGCGCAGAAGAACTTCGCATAAAACAAGAAAATTTAAAATCTGAAATAAATAGTAAGGATAATTTGGAGGAGTGAAAAGTCATGGATAGCGAAAATTTAGACGAAAATATAAAACCTGAAGAACAAAATGAAGATAATAATGATGATGATTTTTCTATTGATTTTACAACAAGCTCTGCCATAAGTAGTATCGGACTTAAATTTCTCGTTCTATATATCCCAATTTTTTGGTTCAGTGGACTTGTAGTTGCGACTTTTTGGTATGGATATGCTGCTGGCACAACGGATTGGATAATAAAATTATTATTTCTACCCTTGTTTGTGATATCTCTAATGTTTCTTTTCATTTTTACAAGCTTTTTCTTTACTAAACTCCTATTGATATTGATAAACTTGATGTGTGTTCCAAAAGAAGGAATATTTCGAATTGATACTAAAGATCCAAATTTCGAATTTTGGAAATTGAGAATTGAAATAAAGAAAATTGTGTTATGGCTTTTAAGAAATTGGCCATTACCTTGGTTGGATGTGGTAGCTTTTCGTTGGTTTGGGGTTAAAATGGACTTTTCAAGCCATCTTAATGATGCGTGGGTAGATTGTGAGTTCATCGAATTCGGTAACAATATAACCGTCGGTCAAGGGGCCGTGTTGATGAGTTCCATGGTAGTTGGCAACTATTTAATCATAAAAAAGATAACTTTAGATGACTTTTCCTTAATTGGAGGCCAGAGTACGATAGCTCCAGGAACCCACTTTGGAAGAGACACGGTTTTAGGAGCTGTATCAGTTACTACTCTAAATCAACGATTAGAAGATGGATGGATTTATAGTGGTATTCCTGCCCGTAAGTTGAAACCAAATAAATATGCGGAAGAGCGTAAATCAACTATCCATAAAATCGATGTGGATGAAGGAGAGAAAGTTGAGGTTGAATATGATATCAATATTGATGAAAATAAAAAAAGATTTCTAAGGAGGGGATCTAAAGAATGAGTGTACCAAATTCAATGCGCGTGGGTCCTTTTTGTGCTTCTGTATTGGTCAAAAGGAAATATTTGATCTTGTACATTTTGTTGATATGGATAAGCATTCTCCCGGGATTGTTAGAACTATGGGCTTATTGGCAAGCACTATGGAATGATATAAGACCACTTCATTTTTATGTATATTTACCTCTCTTATTAATTGCAATTTATATTACAACAGTGCTTGCGGCGGTCATTTTTACAAAAATAGTATTAATTTTTGTAAATATCTTGCATAAACCAAAAGAAGGAGTATTTCTAAGAGATCGTTCAGATAGGGATTACAGATACTGGAGTCTTAGAAATACGATAAAAAAATGGCCAACTTGGCTTGCTCATAAATTTCCTTTCCCGTTTTTGGATAATCTCTGTTTTAAAATGTTTGGAGTAAAAACGACTTTTAGTAATTCGTTATTCGAGGGATGGGTTGATACTGAATTTATTACATTTGGTAAGAATGTGGTTTGCGGGCAAGGTGCTATCATTCAATCCAGTGTAATAATGGGTAATTTTTTAATAATAAGAAAAACTGTTATCGAGGATAATGTCAGGATAGGAGCTCATGTAATAATCATGCCTGGTACTCATATTGGGAAAAATTCTATCTTAAATACATGGTCGTCTACAATGGTAGGACAGGAATTGGAAGAAGGATGGATATATAATGGAGGTCCGGCCAAAAAATTCAAAAAAAATAGGTTTTTCGAAGATATTCCAATAGAAAAGCTTACTCATGTAGTAGGAGATTATGAAGGATTATTGAAAAAGTATGATGAACAATACGTTAAATTAGTAGTAAAAAAGCGCCGCTCCTTAAAACCATCTCTCCACTTAAAAGATAAATCAAGTATAGGAAAAGATAAAGGAAAAGATAAAGATGAGAATTGATATATTTATCCTAAAGATTTATAATTCTATTTTTAAATGATTTTTTAAGTAGTGAATAATTTCTGAGCACGTTTTTTCCATCTCACTTTTGTTAGGGTAAAATAGATATGGTTTTGGGCAGTCTTCATCTAGCGTGCATTTATTTTTTTTCATATCATAAATTAGTGGATAAAATTTGCAACCTTGAGGTCTAATGTCATAAATTTTACAGTTTTTTGTAGATAGCTCAAAAAAATAGCAGTGATGTTCATTATTTCTTAATTGTAAATAACCATCTCTACTAATATAACAAAAATCTTCTTGTTCTATATCTCCCTTAAAATTATTTATTATTCGTTTTACATCTTCTTGAGATAGTATCATTTCCGTTTCTAAGCAGCATTTTCCGCAATCTAAACAAACGTTAGTCATTATTAAGGATAAGTTAACTTATTATTTGCTAAATATGTTCTATTCTTTTTGTATTTGTTTATTTTAAGTAAATATTGAGGGTATTTTTATTATGTAGTTAGATTTTAAAACTTTAATATGTTAAGACAAATTAATGGAATTCAATAAAGAATTTACAGAAAAGTCCGAGGATTCCTTAGAAAAGGATTCAAAAGGGGTGGAAATTCCTAAAGAAGGGGTAGTAAAAGAGGAAATTAACATGCAATTTGGATGGTATTTCTTTATCTTTATGATAAATTATTACCTATCTTGGTTATTAGCTGGATTCATTTTTCTCTCATATTTCCTCATTGAATTCATGCCAAATTTTCTCCAAGTCACCTCTTTTATCACTCTTTTTACAGATCCAAAATCTATAATATCATTATTATTAATGCCACTAATCATAATAGCTTGTTACGTGATTAGATTGATATTTGTTGGCATAACAACTCGAATTTTTTGGAGAATTACAGAAAGAATTTCTCCCAGTAAGGATGGAGTTATTCCAAGAAATATTAAATCTAAGGCAGCAGATTATTACCATCTTCGAGCTTTCATGTTAAAATATGGTAAGAATCTTTTTACGAAGGGGATGTTCCCATGGTTATCTAATTGGTTCTTTAACTTTGTAGGATCTTCAAAGATCGGTAAGGGAACAACTTTAGAGGAGTCTGTTGGTTCAGATAAACACGTGACAGTGGGGAAAAATACTTACATGGGCGTGAATGCAACTCTGGCAAGCCATCTCGTTCAAGCCATCTTTGGGAATATACAGTATTTTAGAATGCATGTAGGAGATAATGTAACCATAGCAGCAATGAATCAAATTGGACCTGGGAGTGAAATCATGGATGGCTCATATCTTTTACCACTCGCATCAACCAATAGACATAGCGTTTTAAAGGGAGGTCATACTTATTATTTTGGCATTCCTCTCAGGAAAATATTCAAAAAGAAGACAATGAATTATTTAGGAATTACAGAGGAAGATTTAGAAAAGAATGAGAACATGGATGCGTATTTAGAAAAAATTAAAGCAAATCCTCCTAAAAAAGAAAAAAAGAAAAAAATCGAACCATCAAGAATAACCACTACAGAAGTAATAAAAGAGCAAAAGAAGGATAAAATTGATGTAGGAAGTCTCACAAAAGAAGATCTAGCTATAGATTTTACAACTTCAAGCGCAATTAGTAGAATCAATATTAAATTTCTTATAGTATATATCCCAATTTTGTACTTAGCAGGTTTAGTTATCTCGATCTTCTGGTATGAATATACTA
>JAGXNU010000112.1:0-2759 GCA_019894815.1 Promethearchaeota archaeon | reverse complement strand
TATTAAATTTCTTATAGTATATATCCCAATTTTGTACTTAGCAGGTTTAGTTATCTCGATCTTCTGGTATGAATATACTAAAGGAGTTTGGGATTTTTCAAATCAAACTAATTTGATAAGATCAATTTTTATAGATAATATCAGTACAATTCTCTTTCTACCTATTGCAATCTTTATCATGATATATCTCTTCATTTTAGGTGTATTGTTCTTTAGTAAACTACTTTTGATACTCATTAATATGATTCATTTACCAAAAGAAGGGATATTTTTGGCAGAAGTAAGAAATCTTGATTATGATTTTTGGATGCTCCGTACGATCTTAAAGAAAATTGCATTATGGCTTTTAAGAAATGGACCAGTACCTTGGGCAGACTTTATAGCTTTGAAGTGGTTTGGTGTGAATATGGATAGTTCAAGTCATTTATATGATGCATGGTGTGATGCAGAATTTGTTTCTATTGGAAGAAAGGTTCTTTGTGGTCAAGGAGCCACAATAATGTCATCGATGGTAATTGGAAAATATTTGATTATTAAACGCGTGGTATTTGATGACTATGTCATGGTTGGCGGTCATACCACTATAGCACCGGGTACAATAATGGGTCATGATTCTGTAATAGGTGCAATCAGTTCCACAACCTACAATCGTATTCTTGACCCGAATTACATTTATTTTGGAATTCCTGCCATTCCCTTAAAGGAAAATAAATATGCCGAAGAGCGTAGGGATATTGTAGTTAAACGACATGTAGATGAATCAAAAAAAATGGAAGAAATACATGAAGTTAATATTGATGAAGATAAAAAGAAATTTATTAAAACTGGAGATGATGAGTGAATAATCATGTCAATTCCAAATTCCATGAGGGTTGGTCCCTTTCTACCCACAGTTTTAGTGAAGAAAAGATATTTAATTTTTTATATTCTGATAATCTGGCTAAGCGCAATTCCACTTTTTATAGAATTTTGGGTATATTATAGGTTTGTTTGGAGTTCTATACGACCAATTTTCTTCTTTATATATCTTCCCTTATTATTATTACCAATGTATTTGACCTTAGCATTTTTTGGGATGTTTTGGGCTAAAATAATTTTAATTATTGTTAATTGGATCCATTCACCGCGTGAAGGCGTGTTCTTACGCCACCCATCAGATAAAGACTATAGATATTGGTCATTACGAAATACGATAAAAAGATGGCCTTTTTGGGTTTGCCATAGATTTCCATTTCCTTTTTTGGATAATGTATGCTTTAAAGTGTTTAATATAAAGACAAAATTTTCTAATTCCTTGTTTGAGGGATGGGTGGATACAGAATTTATATCATTTGGAAACAACGTAGTTTGCGGTCAAGGAGCGATCATTCAGTCAAGCGTAATAATAGGTAATCTCTTGATAATTAGAAAAACTATTATAGAAGATGATGTTCGAATTGGATCACATGCTATTGTCATGCCAGGAACCCACATTGGAAATAGAAGCGTGTTAGCAGCAAATTCGGTGACCACAGTAGGGCAAGTTTTAAAAGATGATTGGATCTATGTTGGTATTCCATGTAAGGAGTTTAAGCAAAATTGGTTTTTTGAAGACGGTTTAGAAGATAAATTAGGTGTAGTTGAAGATGTTGATGCGTTATTGGGTAAATATAAAAAAATCATTACTAAGGTTAGATGGAATGAAAATCTTACCTTAAAAGAACGTAAAGCGATAAAAAGGCAACAAAAAGAAGATGAAGAACGACGTTGGGAGCTTAGTAAAGAGAGAGGTTTAGAAAAAGAAGAGAAAGAAGATACTTTCTCATAGAAGGATTTGCAAATTATGAATTTTGATCTAATCAAATCATTTAATAATATATTCCCAACCTGGTTGCCAACTGCCATTTAGTCTCCAATCTTCAGCAAATGCTTGTTCCCAAGATTTTTTCTTTAAAATAACATCAAGTGCTAATTGAGGAGCTCTATGTGAGAAAATGGCAACGGTATTTCCCGAATAATTTTCTTTTAAATAAGTCAAAAAGTTGAGAATTCTTTTTTCAACATCTTTATAACATTCCCCTGAAGGAAATCCAACTCTTATTCGATCAAGAGAGTTAAATATAAGTTTTGAAATTGGAAATCCATTAAAATCTCCATAATTAATCTCTCTCAATCTTTTATCTATCTTTATGTCACCAACATTTCCAAAAACTATCTTCGCGGTTTGGAAAGCTCTTGCTAAATCGGAACTAAATACAACATCATAATTTTTAACTGATATAACGGATTCCAGATTTTTGGCTTGTTCAATCCCCCTTTCTGATAGTTTACTTGGTATCCACCCCGCTACTAGCCTCCGTTCATTATGAATGGATGCAGCATGAACAAAATACGTGATTTTAATCATTTTGATAAGAGTTATATTAATTAAAACAATAAAATTTCATTTTATAACAAAATACATTCTTCGGTTTTTAGCGCCTTTATTGACTGTTTTGGTCATCTCAATGGTTCCTATTTCTATTAAATGGTTTATGTGAGTTCCCCCATCAACCTGCTCATCAATAGCTCCAATTCTTACGATGCGAAATTCTTGAAGATTTTTAGGTAAACCTACAGCTAAGCGAGCAAGCTCTGGTTTTTTCATTGCATCCTCACGAGTCATGTAATCAACAGTTACCGGTAAATCTTGTTGAATGATTTCATTGGCTTCATCTACAAAAGCTTGAAGTTTCTCGGGAGAATAATCTTCCATGGAAAAATCCATTCGACTTTTCTCC
>JAGXNU010000111.1 GCA_019894815.1 Promethearchaeota archaeon | reverse complement strand
GTCGGGATCTGCGTCAATAACTAGTATGTTCTTGTATTTTTTCGACTCCATCACGTGCTTTAGCATGAGCACCAGCAATGTAGATTTACCAACGCCACCTTTTCCACTAAAAGATATAATTTTTAACGCCACGATTTTTCTTACTCTTTCTTTTACATTCACACGAGCTTATGTGAGAAAAAATGTACACCTCATATAAATTTTGATTTTATCTTTTATTCAAAAATTTATAAAGTCAATTTTAAAAGATTAAAAAATTTATAAATAAATACAAAAAAAATTATGAGTGAAATTGCATGCCAAAGGTAAGAAGTAAAATTGCGAATGTTTTTAGGTTGCTTAAAAAGTACATTGATGAGAATCCGGAATTTCAAAAAGAAATTTATAATCAAAAAACGGATTTTATTTTTAACGCAAGATTACTCTTTACTGCTGAAGAAGATGAAAATGAAAGTGTCTCAATAATTTTTAATAATGGAAATATCGAAGTTATTGAAGAAACTATCGAAAATCCAACGATCACCTTAAAATATAAAAAAGTAAAAGATTTGGGGAAACTTCCTCGAAGTAAACCCGAAGAAATTGTTAATATGCTTTTGAAAAATCAACTCCATACTATTGGAAACCTGAGTCACATGACTAAATTCTTCTTTTTAATAACATATGTTTTGTTAAAACATAAAGACGCTTATGATGAACGAATTCAGAAGATCCACAAAGAAGAGATTATTCCATTTGAAAAATTTGAAGATTTTTCATCCGGAACAGAACATATGAAGAATACCATCCTTAATTATAAAACTGATAATGTGAAATACTTAGATGATCCTTACTTGGGAAAATATAAACTAAAGGATTTTGAAAGATTAAACTATTTGAAATATATACGTTCAGTTTCTAAACTTGAAGTTTGCCCAGAAAGATCTAAACTAATTACCGAAATTTGTAAAAAAGATGGTTATACACCAGAAGATGGAAATAATGATCATCCGGGATTGAAAATGGGGAAAATAGTCAACTATATTCTTTCTCATAAGATGCCTATGATTCAAGATTGGGATTATTTACCTGGTACATCAACTACAAAAAGATTAGGTACAATGATATATCCCGAATTTGGGGCACTTTTTTTCTGGCCTGAACTTTATTCGATTGATAATCGTGAATTAAATCCCCATCTAATAGATCAAGAAGCTATTGATATTTTAGATAATGAAGTTTTTCCTTTTTGGATGGATAGAAATGTTAGAGAATATGTTAGAACAAAAAATGGTTATCCCTTATCTCAAAAAATGGATGAACATTTTGTTTTTTATTTTATGTGGAAAACTCAAGCAATTTCACACACCATCCCTGGATTTCCCACTTTTTTAAAAATGGGGATAAATGAGTTATTGAATGAAGCTATATCTAAAGAAGAAGAATTTTCTGATTCAATAAAAAAAGATTTCTATAAAGGAATCCAATTAGCGTTAAATGGTGTTTTAAATTATACAAGAAATTTAGCAGATGAAGCAGTACATATTGCAGATAAAATCGAGGAACAAAATGCTTCAGAAATGCTGAAAATGAGAAAACAAGAACTACTTCACTTAGGACAACTATTGTTGAGAGTACCCGCAGAACCCCCTAAAACCCTTGAAGAAGCAATTATCTCAATTTGGATTATGTGGATTGCACTAACTCAAGAGAATGCTCATATGGGGTTGTCTCTTGGTCGTTTAGATCATTGGTTACAACCATATCTTGAAAGTGATATGGAAAAAATCTCATCAGATAAGCAGAAAGATGAGTATATTAAGAAAGCAATAGAGTTAATGGGTTGTTTCTTTCTCCGTGTTTCAGATCAAGCTCCTTTAGTACCAGATGTTGGAAATTATCTATTTGGTGGAAGTAGTCAAGATTTTGCTCTCACAGTTGGCGGTGTTGATGAAGATGGTAATAATGCAGTTTGTGATATGACATTTATAATTTTAAAAGTAACAGAAATGCTAACGTTAAGAGATCCAAATTTAAATGCTCGTTATTTTCCTGGAGTGAATTCGAAAGAATATTTGGATCGAATCCTTGAGGTTAATATAAATACACATGCTACACCTTCAATTCACAACGATATCCAAATGATTAATGCTCTGACAAAAGTTGGAATAAAACTGCAAGATGCACGAACTTGGGCTGCAACTGGCTGTGTTGAGCCGACGATTTGTGGAAAACATTTTGGTCATACCAATTGCATGATGTTTAATACAATAGCTGCTATGGAAATGACACTTAATAATGGTATTCATCCTGTTGTTAGTAATCAAAAGAGATTTGGCCCAAAAACTGGTGAAGTTAGCGATTTTAAAAACAATAATGATTTTTTGAACGCTTTCAAACAACAACTTCACTTTATGATTGAAAAAAGCGTAGAATATAATAATCTCTTAGGAAGAGCACATCAAATTTTACATCCATCACCTTTATTAAGTTCGTTATTTGATGGACCAATGGATAAAGGGATTGATTTAGTGGATGGAGGTGCAATTTATAACACTTCAGGGGTAGCAATGATTGGACTTGCTGATATTATTGATACATTGAATGTGGTTAAAGCGTTAGTATACGATAGAAAAGAAATTGATTTTAATGTTTTTAATGATCATATAAAAAATAATTTTTCATCTCCAGAAGGCGAATTATTGTTAAAAAGAATAAAATCTATACCAAAATTTGGAACTGATGGCTCACAAACGATTCAATTAGGGCAAGAGATTATAGATTATGTGTATGATGATTTTTATTCATTTGATAATTATCGTGGTGGTAAATATCTAGTAGGTTTTTGGAGTATGAGCAATCATGTTGCTTTCGGCAATCTTTCTGGAGCTTTACCGAATGGGAGAAAAGCCTATAAACCGTTCACGCCAGGATTAACTCCTGTTCCAAGTGATAGAGATGTTTTAATTGAGAATATTAGAGCGGTGGCTGCATTAGATAGTGAAAAGATGCCTAATAATCTTGCTTTTAATGTTAAATTAGTACCCGATCCTAAAGATACACATGAAGAAACAATCAACTACTTTCGAGGATATACTCAGAGCTACTTTGATTTAGGTGGTATGCAGATGCAATTCAATGTAGTATCATCCGATACTTTAAAGGATGCGATGGTTCAACCTGAAAATTATCGATGGTTGATGGTCAGAATTTCTGGATACAACGCCTATTTTGTCGATTTAAATAAAGAGCTCCAACTTGAACTAATTAGTAGAACGGAATTTCACACTCATTAATTAATATCTAAACTCTTTATAATATGCTTGATCTAGGAAAGAAAGGATTTATAACTGATATCAAAAGAAATTCGTTAGATGATGGTCCAGGTATTCGAACAGTTATATTCTTCAAAGGATGCCCTTTATCTTGCATTTGGTGCCAAAACCCGGAATGCATGCAATTAAACCAAGAGATTTCTTATAGTTCTGAGGATTGCATAAACTGCAACGAGTGTTCTGAGATTTGTCCTGAGGATGCGATTAATTTTTCGTTAAATTATCCCATAATAATCGAAAAGTGCACTTATTGTGGAAAATGTATCATGCATTGTAAAACTAAAGCTCTGAAGTTTGTGGGGTCTTTTTATACAGTTAAGGAACTACTTGATACAATTTTAATTGACAAGCCATTTTTTGAAAATTCAAATGGAGGAATCACTCTTTCAGGTGGAGAAGCTACCTATCAAATGCCATTTCTCCATTTATTCCTTAAACAAGCTAAATCTAATAACATACATGTATGTTTAGAAACATGTGGTTTTTTTAATAAAGAGCCTTTTTTTGAGCGTATCCTTCCCTTTATCGATCTAGTTTATTTTGATTTGAAAATTTTTGATGAAAAGCTTCACATGAAATACTGCGGAGTCTCAAATAAAAAAATTTTCGAAAATTTTACGGCTTTATTAGACTCAAAATCAGTTAAGGTATTACCCCGCATTCCGTTAATTCCTAAGATTACTCTCAATGACAATAATCTTAATCAATGGGCGAATTATTTAGAGGATCTAGGAATTAAAAAGATTGAATTATTGCCCTATAATCCATTATGGCATTCAAAAGTTAATTCCATAGGAAAATCCCTACAATTTACTCATTCTGAATGGCTTGATGCCCACGATAAGGTAAGAATAAATAAATTTTTTTCTGCTTTTGAATTTCGAGATATATAAACTAAAATTCTACTATCTCTTTTCTATTAATATCTTTAAAGAAAATCATTAAGTTTTTTATTACGGAAATGTCTTTCTACTCCATTTTTCATTCCTGGTAATTTAAAGCACTGATCCGGGATCATTTTCTTGAAATATTGCTTATTCTCTCTTTCAGCTATAAATTGGGATTTATATAATGTTTCGAATATCTGTTCTCCAGAAAATTGGATATCCTCGAAGTAAGGTACTATCTGACGATTTTTACTAACATTTTCTACAACTTTTTTTAGGGGTTGATGATACTGGCGAATTGCTCCTTTTTCATCTATTATCCAAGTCTCACGCGTTTGTTCGTTATACAAACAAATGATGCATTGTGGCCATCTTTCATGAAAATATATTAAAACACGATCAACTACTCGATGTTTGAGCATTACAACTCCAAAGAGGACTCCCCGATTATTAATTTCAGTCCGTGTAAATTGAATAGCACGATATGCTTCAGTTGACATTTCATGCATCATTCGATTAATTTTTTTTGCAATAGGAGTACCAGAATTCCGAAAAATTGCTTCTGGAATTAACTTTACCTGTTTTATTAATGAAGGTGAGAATTTACAGTGTCTAGGCAAGTTAGATAATAATTCTTCTTTAGTATATCCTTTTGCACAGCCAACAACTACCAATGGATCTTGTTTTTTAAGATCATTCTCATTCACGCAATTTCCCTCCATGAATTTTCTTCCTGTAATGGTTGGGTAAAATTTTCAAGAGTTCTCTGATTTTTTCCATTGATTAATAAGTAAGGTGCAGCTCGCTTTAAAACTACACCCACTGCTTTCAAATCTTCTCGTCGCTTAAATTCAAATTTTTTTGATTGTAAGTTAATTATTCTTTTAGCGGAGATAGGTCCGATTCCTGGAACTCGGATTAAATCCTTATATGATGCGTTATTGGGATCCAATGGACCACACCCTTCAAAATATTGCTTTGCGAGATAAATCTTTGGATCACCTTTAGGTAGATTGCCATCATCAGTCAGTATATCTTTTAAATCTTTTAATTTAAAGTGGTAAATTCTTAATAACCAATCACTTTGATATAATCGATGCTCTCTAGAAAGTGAAGCTGCTTGTTGTCCAGCAAGAGGAGTACCTTCAATTGGAATAAAAGAAGAGAAATAACCTCGTCGTAAATCAATATTACGATAACCCCAATCAATTTGCTTGAGAAGATCAAAATCGGTTTCGCCTTCGGCAGCCCCCACTACAAATTGGGTGGTTTGTCCACTATTTAATATGGGAGCTCCATCCCAGCGAAATTTCTTATATCCATCTTCACGGCGATCCTTGATCATCATTTCTTGGTATTTAAGTTGATTATCCTCTTTATAATCTTTAATGACTTTTAGAGCTTCTAAGTTATGTTTTACGCGAATTTGTTTTAACCAACGCTGACGTAAGATTATATCGTTGTTAAAGTCTTTTTGCTCCGCGATTTCGGATAGAAAATCTTTGCTGGATGCCTCAGAATTGACTGAAATACGATCTGAAAGCGTAATTGCTTCTCTTAATAAATATTGACTTACACCTGGTAAACATTTAAAATGAACATATCCTTGGAAATGATATTTAAATCTAAGAAGACGTATTGCTTCTAACATTTCTTCAGTCGTTTCATCAGCACTACCACAAACACCTGATGAAATAAAGACACCTTCTACTACATTCATCGAATAAAGTTTCATAAACGTACGAGCATATTCTTCTGGAGTAAAACTCATTTTATGCTTACATGTATGAGAAAAACAGTATTTACAATTATAAATGCATTTGTTAGTATAGAGAGTTTTGAAGAGACTCATACAACGACCATCAGGTGTATAAGAGTGGCAAATTCCGGCACTAGCTGCAGCTCCCACCCAATTTTTCGAATTTCCGAATAGTTTTGGATATTTATCGGTACGACTGGAAGCAGTGCTAGCACATATATCATATTTTGAATTCTCTCCTAAAACTCGTATCTTTTCTAATATAGACGGCACTTTTCTACTCAATTAAGTTTAGTAAATAACCTCAATATGGTCTATAAGATAACTTTTTGAAATTACCTTATAAATCAAGGGAGATTATAAGATTTTCAAATTAATTTTATAAAAAATTAATTTTTTTTTTTTAATTTATATTCTTTATATTGAAGTATAAATTTAAATAAAAAGCTTAAATATTTCAAGATATCATAAAGATATATTAGAATTTAAAAAACCCCCATTAATTTCATAGTTCTTTAGATTAAGGAGCAATAAATATGATTGGAAAAGTTGTTACCTTCGGAGAAATTATGTTAAGACTTTCGCCTCCTAAATTCAAGCGTTTTATTCAAAGTCGTTCTTTTGATGTTATATATGGCGGAGGTGAGGCTAATGTTGCTGTATCCTTGGTTAATTATGGAATTCCTGCCGATTATATCACTAAATTACCCAATAATGAAATTGGTGATGCTTGTATTCAATATCTCAGACAATTTGGTGTAAATACAAATAATATTGTGAGAGGTGGGAACAGAATTGGTATATATTTTCTCGAGATGGGATCTTCATTACGACCAAGTAAGGTTCTTTATGATAGGGCTTATTCAGCTATTTCTGAAGCAAATCCTCAAGATTTTGATTGGAATACGATATTTAATGGTGCGTTTTGGTTTCATTGGACTGGTATTACCCCTGCAATTTCACAAAATTTGGCTAATATTTGCCTTAAAGCTGTAAAAGCCGCGAAAGAAAAAAACATCACAGTATCATGTGATCTAAATTATCGTAGCAAACTTTGGAAATATAGAAAAGATCCGAAAGATATCATGTC
>JAGXNU010000110.1:5122-7098 GCA_019894815.1 Promethearchaeota archaeon | reverse complement strand
ATTTTTGCTTTTTCGTGAATGATATAGTCATCAACATAATAAATATTACCATCTACTTGTGAATATCGCTCAATGATTATGCTACGCCCTCTAATATCACCTTCTACTATCGTCCGGTTAATACTTACCAAGTCTTTAGCAAGTATGTTCCCTTTTACAAAGTAATGAAATTTATTAAATCTAACGATCTTTTCTTTTCGACTATAATCAATTAGAACGTTATCTCCATAAATATTTCCCCCTGCTTTTAGTTTCCCCGTGATGTCAACAAACTTTGAAGAATCTATATCTTTCATCACCGAAAGTGACCCAGAAGATTTAATACCTTCTCCTGCCTTTATTTCAAGTGCTTTTACACTTCCCGATACGCTCAATAGTCCGTTGACTAAGAGACTATCACATTTAGTACTCCCACTAGAAAGTGCTTCTAAGCCAACTTTTAATGGTCCAGAAAGAGTTAACATTCCTGAATTAATAAGACTTCTTTTTATCACGATATTACCATTTAACTTTGTTGAGCCACTAAATTTTGCGTTTCCCTCACATTCAATCTCACCCTCTAATTTTATGGTCCCAGAGCTGGCAAAATTCTTGTGAGTTAGGATGTGTCCCGTGCCACCAATGGTACCAGATGACCGAAAACCATTACATTCAAGGTTACCTTGGAGAGTACAAGTCCCCGATGAAATGATTGCCTTGTCTGTCACCATATCTGAAATTCTTGAACTACCCGAAAATACAATGCTTTTAACTTCTTCTTTTAATGACATAAGAATCATTAATTCTAGGAGATTTATAAATTAATTGTAGACCATAATTGCTATCATTAAACTTGCTTTATTCATATGGATAAGGAATCTCAGTTTATTCTATTATTAAAAGATTTAAAGGTGTGTTTATTTAGCACCACGGAGGAGATACCATTGTTTAAGATTGGTATGGGGTATGATCTCTTCTCTCATTACTTCAAATCCAAACCTTTTATAAAACTTTACATTTATATCAGTAGAAGTCTCAAGAAACACGGGTAGAGCATTTGTATTATCAATTTTTTCAAGCATGTATTCCATCAATAAACTCCCATATCCCTTTCCTTGATGAGCAGGTTCTACACCGAGTGTTTGCAAGTACCAATGATCATCAGGAGCAAACTCTAAATGTACCTTAGTTGAATGTTCTTCAATAGGTTTAATCCGTTTAGATGCTTGAGTCCCCATTTTATAGACTTTTGCTTTAAGTAGGCATCCAATATTGATTATCAATTTATATTTTTTGTTAATATAAGGTAACCATACAGCCACACCTTCTAATTTAGCTGAAGTCGCATGTGTCTCGCCAAATTTTACACCCAAGCAACTTGTCATTTGAAAAATATGATTCATCACAGCATGCCTTTTCTCTTTATCAGGAATATCATAAACCGAGACAGGATCATCCTTTAAAGCGCGACCCAAAACTTCTCCAGCAGCTTTAATTTGAGTCTTATCTAATTTTATTATGTCTTCTTTTGACAACATATTAAAGAATTAATTTATTAAAATAAAAATCAATTGTAGACCATTAACAATTGACATTTTTGAACTTGTTTTTATCAGTATAAGGAATCCCGTTTATTCTATCGCCATTCTTTCCCACACTGACCGCAAATGTATTTCTTTGCATACATACCGGCAAAAATAATTCGGGTTTTATCATTTTGTTCTCGAATTTGAGACTTATTATTGTTTCCACAATTTGGACATTGCCATTTTCGTGTAATACCAGTTTCTGATGAGATTTCTTCTTCTTTAACAATATTCTTCTCTGATTCCAAGGGTAGATCGGGAATAGTTTCTTTTTCATTAATTGCAGCATCTAGATTTGTTTCTAATTCGTTACTTATTTCGGTAATGCTTTTTGGTTCTAGTTCTGGTTCTAGTTTTTCTGTTTTCGTTTGAGATGGCGCATGTTTTCTATCACTACTCATTGCAGTGATT
>JAGXNU010000110.1:0-5024 GCA_019894815.1 Promethearchaeota archaeon | reverse complement strand
TGGTTCTAGTTCTGGTTCTAGTTTTTCTGTTTTCGTTTGAGATGGCGCATGTTTTCTATCACTACTCATTGCAGTGATTGTCTTAGCTAATAAGATGGTGTCTTTATCTCGAAGGTCTTTATTCGCTTTTCGAAGATTATCGATTTCTTGATTCAATTCTAACACTGACGCTTCAAGAATATTAATTTTGAGTTTCTCCCTCTTTAATGCATCTAGATTTTCATTTAGAAAACGATTTTGATCCTCTAGGTCTTGATTTTTATTTTTTAAAGCTTCAATATCTTGATTTAATACTTCAGCGGATCCTTTATTCATTTCTAATGCTTCCAAGTTAGATTCTAGAGATTTATTCGCATTCTCTAATTCTTTTATATATCCTTTAAGCTTGTATGTTTCATTTTTTAAACTTTCACTATCGGAACCTTTAGATTGCAAAATAGATACTTGTTTTGTACTTTCATCAACTTGATCGTTTAATTGAGCAATTTGTTCTAATAATTTGATATTATCCTTTTCTAATCTCCCATAATCCTGAATGAGATTATTCAAGGAATTTTGAGTTTTTAAGTATAAGTCATTTTTCGAAGAATCTGATACACTTTCTTTTGTTTCTTCAAGATCGATTGTCAGTTCGTTCACCATTTCTTGTAAGACTTCTTTTTCATTTTCATTTTGGTTTATTTCTTTTCTCAACGAATTGATCATGTTTTTTAAAATTGAAATTTCCTCTGATTCATCCTTTTCTACACCGTGGCGAACAGGTTTAATTTTAAATGAAGTTTTCTTCTCTTCTAGTTTTTTTTGGAGGCCAGCTATCTCAACTTTTAAACCATCAATAGTTTTTTCCATGTATGCCCTCGATTTATCTTCTTCTTCAGCCTTTTCAATCCTGGACTTTAAATCTTTGCTCATATTAACACACGTAAATCGTAATTGAAAAAATACAATCTCTGACAAATAAATAAGTTCTTCATTAAAAAATTTAAGCTGATTTTAATAATATCGAGATATCCCACATAATTTTGTATTTGAAAGAGAAAAAAAGGTTAATTATTCATTTAAATTAACGAGATTCCTAGCTTTGTTCGGTTTTCTCATATCTAATAGCTTAATTCCTACACCAAAGGTAGATATTAATTTTGAAGGTTTAACCTTCACCCAAATGGTTTCTTGGGGTTTTTCTATGCTTTCTGAATGTTTCAAAAACTTGGCAAATATTTTTTTCGCTTCCTCATTATCATATGGAACTAATTCTGCTTTTGCTGTGAAATGAAGTTCTGCAGGAGGTGCTGGAACGAGTTTATGCAAAAAGTTCTTTCTAAAAGGAATTGTAACTGATACATTGTGGTTTTTTTGGATTGACTTTGCTTTAAGAGTATTAATTCCAGTTTGAAAAATGATGATATCACCATCGCTTTGATATACGACAACCGAGGAGTGAGGTTGGTTCTTTTCATCTACCGTTGAAATTACTAACCACATATTAGATTTAAGAATTTTTTTAACCTCTTCTTTTAGGTCTTTCATAATATGCTTCCTATAGTTAATATAAAATTATAATGTCAGGGGGTAAGTACCGAATTCTTTTCCTGCTTCAATCATCCATTTTAACCTGTCAACTGACATGGCGGGATGGAAGTTGGAAGGACTTAGCATGAATCCACCTCCTTTTCCTAATGCTGCAATAGCATCTTTTACGGCTTTCTCAACTTCATCCTTACTTGCTTTCACTAATATGTGTCTAGTATCTATATTTCCCGAAAGACATAGCTTGTCTCCAACTTTCTTTTTTATTACATGGGGATCTACCCATGGAAGTTCCAAGCATTGTAGTCCATCGAATCTAGAATCAACTATAAAATCCAAGAGGTCGGTGATATCCCCATCAGTATGTAATATATACTTTCCACCCCAGTCGTGTATTGCATCAGAAACCTCTTGATAACACGGTAAGAGATATTTATCGAAATATTTAGGATTAATCATCGGACCACCCTTGTGTGCTATATCTCCACCTTCAAGAAAAATCTTAGCTCCACAATCAGAATATGCTTTAAAAACGGTTAAAACATAATCCGTACTATATCGAAAGCGTTCTTCGATGAGTTTTGGATCGTTTTTAAGAGCCCGAGCGAAATAAGGCATTCCCATGCCCTGCCACACTGGTGGGAAGATCGATGTCAATGCGTTTTGAGCAATAATACAGATATCATCTTTAATATCACGACATTTCCTCAAAACTCCTTTATAGAATTTTTTTGCTTTTTTGTATTCTTCCTTCAAATCTGGTTTAGGATATTTCTCCCAATCTTCTCGATTCTTGATATATCCCCCGTAATAATCAGGATAGGGATTTCCGTCAATATCTCGAACTTTATGCCTTTTTCCAAATATATCAGTCATTTCTTCTTTACTTTCAAGAATAAAAGGGATATATTGGATTCCAACTCCATCAAATCCTAATTCGTGACCTGCTCTGACGGATTTGGCAAAAGTAGAGATTTCAATATCATGGAGAACGGAATTTATCTTATCTAACCACTCGTCTGGATAATCTCGTTCCATATCATCAAATATATCAAATGCCGACCTTGCGGGTTTTCCTAAGATTTGATCCGCAACATTTCCATCAATATTAATAGTGTGTGAGGGAATTCTATCTGCTTCCTCAAGGTTTAATGCCGTCCATATACGCTCAAAACTATTCATATTTACTATAATGTTGAAGGATTATTAATCCTTTAAGATTTTGACTTTTAAAATGATAAAAACTTGGAAGATATAATTCTAGATCATTAAAAGTCTGAGTATATTTTTACTCCTAATGCAAGTTGAAAAAGAGACTACTGAAAAAAAATCACGTAAATTATCCTTGTACATCACTTTAGACATCATTCTTCTTACATTATCAATAATCATTCCTTTATTATTAGTAAATCAAAATCAAACTGGAAGTTGTCTGCATCATATAGAAGATTCAGATGGTTCTTTATGGATAGTGGGAAGAGCTTTTGGTTTTACTACTCTTACTTGATTTATAATTTCCACCATCTATGGCATTAGAACAAAAAAACTTGCCAGAGCTTTTAAATCTTATAAAAAAGCCCGAGATTTCCATTGTCTAAATGCTACCTTAACAAATATTATTTTTCTGATTCATATCGCAAGCTTACTCTCGTCCGACCCTTGGGGAGGCTTAATATTTGATGGTGAGTACAACCACATCCCGCTTCCATTGTTTATAACAAAATTGTGGACAGGAATTATCTTTGGGATTGTAATGTTTTCTGTCTCAATGAGTGCTTTTTATTTTAGAGATATGAACCGAATGAAAAGATTTGGATTTAAAAATTTTATAAAAATTCACTACATCATGCTATCTTTATCCATATTATTAGGGATCCATGTATTTCTAATAAATACAGAATTATTAGTAATTTTTTGGGGGTAACCATTACAATGAAAAAATTTCTATTATTGATCCTTGTCGGTTTTATCCTTACGTCAATAATCGCTTTAAGTTTCACGTTTCAAGCTAGTAACTCTTTTAAAGAATTTGAAGGGGATGACAATGATGAAGATGAAGTGGAAAATAGTTTGTTGGAAAATCCTATTGAGAAATTATCAATAGCATCTTTAATTAATAAAATAGCAAGAGATAGCCCTTTTATTAACTATAATTTGTTATTAAAACTCGTATCGGTTTTTAATAACACTTATATTTATGTCGGGTAAATATTATACAACGACAATAAATATTTAAATAAATGTGTTGAAAAATTGTTACAGAGTAAAATGGAAGATATCTTATCTGATTGGGAGGATCGCATAAACTTCTTGAGTGATCATATAGCGGAATTAGAATCTCAATTGCAATATTATCAAAATCTCGTTGCTGAAAAAGATACTCTAATAAATCATTTAACCGAAGAGAATAACTCTTTGAAATCTCAAGGGATAGTAAATGAACAACCAATTACAATACCATCCGTTTCCCCCCAAGAATTTCAATATGATATTGCCCCACAAATTAATATCCCACCCCCAAATCTTCACCCACCACCAGATGTCGGGGTTTCACCAGAACAAAGTATTGCTCCATCTGTTTCAGTAGATAATGTGGTAAATTTCGATTCGGGACTTAGAAAAAGACAGTGTCCCCAATGTGGAGCTCAAGGATTTTCAATCAGGGAAGTTGATGACAAATCCCGACTCCTAAGCTATCTACCACATCGAATTTACGCTAAAAAGCGTGTTTGCATAAAGTGTAGGAATGAATTTTAGGGTAATATTAGGTCTATTGCATTAATCTCCTTATTTAAAATCATAGTTGCATGAAGATTCTCATTGATTAAGTCATATAGTCTTTTAAATTTCGCCAAATTAGAAAATTTAAAAAATAAAATAGAATTATACAAATCATATTAAAATAGCATTCTATTCAAATAATCAATTAAAAATCTACGTTGGGCGCATAAAAGATGGAAATGATTGAGGAACCGTCAAAAAAATTAGCTGTCATAGCAGAAACAGAAGTTTTAGTGGTAGGTGGAGGGCCTGCTGGAATTTCAGCTGCGTTAGGTGCAGCTAGAGCAGGTGTTGATGTAATGATTGTCGAAAGATATGGTTGCTTTGGAGGTGTAATAACTCAAGCAATGATCGGAACTGTCGCTTGGTACCGTTATGCACAAACCGTCGATGCTGGTGGAATTGGACTAGAATTTGAAAAACGATCGAAAACAATGGATGCTAGTATTGATATATTTGGCAAAATTAAAAATAAAGAATTGGTCGAAATTCTCGAACAAGAAGGATTAATGGTTGAAGGAAAATCTACATATGAAGTTCTAGACACCGAAATGTTCAAATTTGTGATAGACGATATGATTCGAGAAGCAAATATTTAAGTGAAAGAGAAACTAGACCATTATTATAGGAAAAGAAAATGTTAACTGCTTTATCAAATAATTATTCAATACCGGATACTTATTCAAATTCAAAACAAAAAGAAGTTAAATTGATGG
>JAGXNU010000010.1 GCA_019894815.1 Promethearchaeota archaeon | reverse complement strand
CCTTTAAAGCGGGAAGATGTTCAAGTCCCTTTAATTCAGATATACTACTAATTCCTATATTTATTAATGTTAATTTCGCATTTTTAACATTGTATACTTTATCTCTAAAGGTTATAAAAACCATTTTATATCATTTTCGCCAAAAATGTAATTATTATATATATATTAACCATATTAGTTAATATTTTATTTGGTGCGCCTTCGCGTATTTAGTAACCTTTGCTTGTGGCATGCACATTTTTAGAATTTTCTCACTGAGGGAACCTATTTTATTAGCAATAAGAAAGAAATCAACTTTTTAGATTTTTTAATAATAGTAGTATAATAGTAGAAATGATAAAATGATCTAAATACTCAAAGACCAACCAGCATCGCGGCGTGCATTACTGCACCACTAATAATTGGCACTGTAAAATTATCATTCATCTCGATTGATAATAGTTCAGTAATGGGAGCTGCAATACCACCAAAAATCAATATAACTGGAGAGATACCTAATAACGTATAAAGCACATATCCACATAAACACGCACATCCAGCATAAGCTAACGTTCCTTCAACGGTTTTATCTAATAGTTTGTGGTGACCGAACCCTAATCCAAAAATCTTTCTAAATATATCGCCAAAAATCAGAAATATTGTAGCACTAAAAGCAATTTCCCGAGGAAAAACTAACACCGTAATAAAAAATGCTACCGTGTAAATGCTATTTGATGAAAATTTCATAGTTTCTTCTTTCCTGCGAAAATCAAGTGAGATAAACAAAAATGCAAATGAAATTATTATATACAATGAAATTGCTTTGGAAAAAACATCGTAGAATATCAAGAAAAAGATGGTTAATAATCGGAGGATCATCCTTAGCCAATCATTTTTAAAGATTTTATCCTTCAGAGGGAACTTCTTGTTGATTACAGCGCTGTAGGTCACAAACCCAACCAGAAATGCTAAAACGATTATAAAGAAAATATTAAACTCGTTTCCAGGATAATACACATAACAAGCATATCCTAAAATGGGAAACATTATCAACGCAAGCATGCTTAGCAAACGGGTTATATAAATAAATAACAATGCGATGGGGAGCAAGAACAAAACAAGATAAATCATTGTAAAATCATAAGGATCAGATGTAGACATGTACATGGATACATAATAAGGCAACATTCCTATTGCTGCTGCTACTCCTTTTCCGCCTCGAAATTTAAGGTAGAATGGAAAACAATGCCCGATTATCGCCATTAATCCACTAAATTGTGCATAGTAATAACTCACTCCTAAAACATAAATAGTGATAATACAAGCAATGAGGCTTTTAAATATATCATAAGCGGCTGTTAAAATACCATATTTTTTACCTAATGAATGCCACACATTTGAAGTACCTGGATTCCTTGTCCCTATTTCTCGAATATCAATTCCCTTCATTCTACCAATCAAATATCCTGGATTCAAACTTCCTAATGCATAACCTACCAAAATTGATGTCACAAATAAAAAGATTTCTATTGGAGTCAATTCTTCACCTTCTTCTTAGATCAAAAATTTCGTAATAAGTAATTAAGAAGACAATTCTTATAAAAATGCATATTCGAAATTTATCAAAGTCCTGCTAAAAACACGACATACATTATGGTTCCACTGAATATGGGCACCGTGATATTATCATTCATTCCCATGGAAAATAATTCGATAAAAGGAGCAGAAAGCCCCCCGAAGATGAGAATGTAAGGTGATATGTCCAAAAGTGTATACAAAACGTAGCTACAGATCAGAATGCATCCAAAATATGCTAAAGTACCCTCAACCGTTTTATTCAAGATTTTGTGCTTGCCAAATGCTAAACCAAATATCTTACCAAAAGTGTCACCGAATATTAAAAATGTAGTTGCAGCAATAGCGATTTCTTTTGGAAACACGAGTATTGTAACGAAAAAAGCTGTGAGAAATATCGTCATTGAAGAAAATGCTTGATATTCATTTTTTCGAAATAATTTTTTAGCTTTTTCTTGTAGTAGCACGTTCGTCTGCTTATGTAAGAATCTTATCATGTCAAGCATGATAAATGCCATCGAAACAATTCCTATGATTAATAGAGCTATCGCCTGTGAATAAACCACGTAAAAAACAACAAATAATATGGAAAATGATCGGGTTAATACCCTCCATTTATGTCCGGTATAATTTTCATCCGTGATTTGTATTGTTTTGCGAGTTATAACATTTAACGCTCCAATATACATGATATGTGCGAGAATTATCCAAAAAAATAGATTAAAAGGATGCATTGGGTAAGTCACGTGTACAAAATACCCAAAAGGAGGAAGTACTATCAAGGACAAAATAGTACCACGTCTAGTTACATATGTAAAAATAGCTACTAACACCATTTCAAAAATTATGAAGTACAATAAACTAAAATCAAGAGTAAAATAGGATACAATGTAAAATAACATCATTCCAGTACCCGCAGCAACTCCTTGACCCCCTCGAAAGTTCATGTAAAATGGAAAAACATGACCTACTATGGTCATGATTCCACTTAGATGGGCAAAGAAAAGAGGTACGCCTAGTAAGGTGGCGATATAGATCATGAATAAACTCTTAAACGTATCATAAAAAGCGGTTGGTGCAGCATATTTTAATCCTAAAACTTTATACGTATTTGATGTTCCAGCATTTTTTGTACCATGCTCTCTAATATCTATTCCCTTCATCTTGCCGAATAAATATCCGGGGTTCACCGAACCTATAAAATATGACATAACCAAAATGGTTATTGAAAGTAATATTTCTAATGGTTCCATTTACTAATCCTCCTTATTATTAGTACTATAAGATTTCCTAATTGAAAGTTCAATAAATAGTAAACCATTTCGTTATATAAATCTTAGAACACGATTTACAATAGGAATGATATGAAATCAAGTTAGATATAATTTAAAATTTCCATTTAAATATTAACTATACCAATCTTGGCAAGTTTTAATATAGAATGTTTTAATGAATCTAATCTAGGGATTGAATATGTTGATTTAATAATAAAAGAAAAATAAAAAAAGGTGTAATCCGTAATATTTTAATCAAAGATAAATTTTTCCGATTAGGATAATTTCATCTTAATTTGCTTAGAACGGCTTCTAAGCGTAACTTCGGTGACCTTAGCCACACCAGACACTTCTGCTTGCGTTTTTCTACAATCACTTGCTTTGGCAGCCATGTAAATAACACTTGCGGCTAAACCTTTGGGATCTTTTCCTGTGCGTAGTAATCCATTTTTTGATGCTACTCTAAGCATATCAATTGCTTTCTTTTGAACTTCCATGGATAAATCCAAGTCGTTTCCAAATCGAAATACTAAAGCTTCAGCAGTAATAGGTTTATACCTCAGATTTAGTTCAGGTAGTACTTCCTTTACAATCATGCCTAATGAACGGTGGACAGTTCTACGTGGAGTCATTGAGGCATCGCATACTTCTTCTAATAATCGGGGGAATTCATGTACTCTGATTGCGGCATATAAGGAAGCTGCAATAAAACCGTCAATTGATCTTCCCATTGTTAATTTCTTTTTAGCTACTACACTATAAATTTTCCAAGCAGTTTCTTTAATGTGCTCTGGAATGTTCATTTTAGATGTGAGCATTTTGAGCTTAGGTTTTGCTTCCCAGAAGTTCCTCTCAATGCTTGAAATCAACGAATTTTGGATTTTCGACAGCCTTGAGAACAGAGTTTTTCCCTTTGCGTTAATCAAGCGACCTTTACTGTCAATTTTTGTATTCGGGAGCATAGTACGCGGCCCAAATTCTCTCCATCTTGGTTCGGTTCTGCGGCGCTTGTTTACCTCTTCTACTGTGTAAGCACGTCGTTCGTTGCCCACGAGATTCCTGCTAACAATCATCCCACAGTTTAAACACACGTTATCTCCCTCTTTTGATTCTACACAAGGATTTTCGCAGCATTCTTCAAAACCGGTAGAGCAACTATCCGTTTCAACTTCTTCATCTGGTCTTGTGCTTCGCAAGCGGTCTTTATAATTACTTGTCATAATAATTCACTTTTTATTTTGAAATATAAAAAACATAAAAACAGATTTAAAAAAATACTTTTTTTGACTGCTTTACATTTATTTTTATATTTGGGAAAAATGATAGTTATTCGTAAGTTCGTGAGAGAAATTACTAATTATTATCGTTTAATATGTTATTAACTTTTTTTTAGTATTTATTTCTTTACGTTTTAGAATATAATATTTTATCCCGTACTGCAATAAAGTATTATTCATACGCCAATATAAAAATGTTATTATTTGTGGATGTTGTTCGTTAAAGGATAACAAATGTTTTCCCACATTTATCCCCGTCATAATTATGGGAAATAAATTCCATTATATTTTAAAAGTAAAAATATATTTTGAGTTAGCTATTTATCTAAGTGGAATTTCGCCTCTTGAAACCCTATCAAGATCATCTTCCTGTCTTGCACTTTTGGTTCGAAAAACGAGGTTGTATCCTTCTCTATCTTTGTTGTATTCTTCTAGAACGGACTTCCAGAATTCAATTTTCTCTTCGCGTAAGGTCTCCATTGTATTTTTAAAATGTCGCACATTTCGCTAGAAATTATCATCGATAAGAATTACTTTATTGTATAAAATGAGGGATTATTTGAGGTCCGTGAGGTAAAATTAAGATATGAGCATCTGGACCGTGTTTTTTTAGTCCTTTAGAAATTGCGTTTTCTACCGTCCGAGCATATTTTAATCCAATATTACCTAACTCATTTTTTCTTAATTCTGAAACCAGGTAGATATCTGCTTTTTGGAGAACCCTTGTTAACACTTGGATTTGCCATTGATCGGGAACTAGGATCTTTTTTTGAACGATTTTATCATGTAACTCTTTAGGGGTCATTCCAGAAAAAAGAAGTTCTTTAAAATTTTCTTCCCCTATACCATCAGAACACTCGTTTACAGAAATGATTGTTCCTCCCTGTTTCACACCCATTTCACCTATTGCCATGCTTTTAACAGCTTGGTAGAGATTTAAATCGAGAGGAAATCCCCCATTACCACATACAATGATATCGTATGGTCTTTTTATTGGGCTAAATGCCTTTTTCAATTGATATTGAACAAGGAGATCATGTGCTACTTCTAATGCTCCTACAGCCACATTTGTTATTTGATGGTTTTCATCAATACATGCATTTACAATGAAATCTACTCCCGCAATATGTGCCATTTCCATGGAATTCGAGTACATTGGATTATTTTGATATTTACCAAATCGCGAGTTTTCTGAAGCGATTAATTGAGCTGAATGGTTTGCTTGGATAGTGCTTGCTCCTGCTATGCCGGGAACTATGGATTTACAACCCCCCGAAAAACCAAAGAAGAAATGTGGTTCAACGTATCCCGTTAAAATCTTAATATCGCTCTCAAGATAATATTTATTAATGTATATAGGAATTCCTGTTTTAGATTTTCCTAAAAATGTGAGATTGTTCCTATCAGTTGCTACATGATCTACACACTCAATTCTTCCGTAAAGCTTCTTTCCTAAAATTATTTCATGTTCTACCTCTCGAGATGGTCTATGAAGCCCAGTTGCAATCAGAATGATAATTTGGGTATCTTTTATTCCATAATTATTAAGTTCATTGATTAAAGCTTCTAATAAAATGTGAGAGGGCACTGGACGAGTAGAATCTGAAGAAACGATGCATACTTTTCCCACGTGACCTTTTTCCATTACGATTTGTTTAAGTGATGGTGATCCAACTGGGTGTTTAATTTTATCTTGAATGGTTTGAAGTGGATCCTTCAATATTTGTTGGTGTTTTGGTTTAAGTACTTCTACATTCCATTTAGGGCACAAGAAAATTGTGAGCCCCGTTTTTCCATAATCAACTATTAAATTAATGTCCTAACACACCTTATGTTGATAAAGTCGTAAATAATAAAAATTTTACAAAATTATTCAATTTAAATTAAATTACTTTATATTTTTATAAACTAACATTTAATGACAATAGAAATTTATTTTAGGAAATATTTTTATTATTTTATATAGAATTTTGTCAGTGCAATCACATCAACCAATGGAATAGGGAAATAAAGTGGCAAAAATACTCAAAGATCTATGGATCCTCACCTCAACTGGAGTTGTGCTCTATTCGCGAGTTAAGGATGAGAAAATCAATCCCCAATTGTTCGGTGGGTTAATGTCCGCACTGAACATGTTTGCAGAGAAGCTTTCAGAAGGAGGCATTACTAATTTCGAACTCAGTAATCTGAAATTTATTGTTGTGAAAAGGAGGAATTTTCTCTTTATTGGGAGTACCTCTAATAAGATTAAAGAGAAAAAAGCGGAAGAGGAATTGAAAAAAATTGGGGATCTATTTTTTCAAAGCTATCCTCCAGAAGTGCTTATAAGTTGGGATAATGATGTGAGTATTTTTTCAGATTTCGGATCTACTATTGGGGGTTCTTTAGAAAAAGGTTCTACTGATAAAATGAAAGAAGCTTTCTGGTAACTCATATTCAATAATCATAAAGAATTTAAGATTAGCTGTATATTATTTTATCGAAAGTATGACTTCAGAAAATACTAACAGAAAGGAATTTGGTAATCGAGGAGATCCTCGTATTATCGTTGATTATGAAGAATTAATGAATAATAACAGATTGAACAGGATTAATTCAACTGATCCAAATAATATCATAAAACAATTAAGGAGTCCAAGATTTTTAGGCTCTTATCACCTCAAACAAGAAGTAGGTTCAAAATTCAAACAGGTAGATAATTTACTCCAAGGAAATCTGAGATTAAAACAAGATAAATCCTTAAAAGGTACGATATTTAATCCTTTAACAGTAGGATTAATGATTTTAGCCTTCGCTTTTAACTTATTCTGGCTTCTTCAAGTATTTTTTTAAATTACCACGTTTATTAGTGGAGAAATTAATGAAATTTTTTTAAATTACCTCGTTTATTAGTGGAGAAATTAATGAAATCAAAGGAAAAATATATTCTCCTCCATAAGTTTTAAAGAAGAAAAGTTTTCTAATAATAAAGACGCAAGATTATAATTTCATTATATAAGGAGTTAAGTTTATTGATTTATGATGTAGTCATTATTGGAGGTGGCGTGATTGGATGCTGTATAGCACGCACACTCTCTAAATATGATATTAAGATTGCTTTATTAGAAAAAGAAGCAGATATAGCTTCGGGTACCACAAAAGCTAATTCAGGAGTTGTTCATGCCGGTTATGCTGCTGAAAGAGAGTATATAAAACGTGATATGTGCATCAAAGGAAATAAAATGTATACTCAAGCTGCTGAGGAGCTTAATTTTCCTTTTCAAAGGATAGGGTCTTTTGTAGTTGCTTTAGAAGATGGTCAAATTAAAGAGTTAGAAGAAGAACGGAACAATGGGATTCAAGATGGCATCATAGGCTTAGAATTAATACTGGATAAGACAAAAATTAAACACATGGAACCAAATTTAACTGATGATGTGGTAGGAGTACTTCATGCGCCCTCTGCAGGGATTGTGAGCCCATATGAGATGACTTTCGCATTAGCAGAGAACGCAGCAATGAATGGTGTAAAGTTTTTTCGAAATCATAAGGTTAGACGAATTCGTCATCAAAACTATATTTTCGAATTAAAAACTAAGAAAGGTGTTTTTAAAGCTCATAATGTTATCAATGCTGCTGGATTATTTGCATCTAAGATTTCTAAGATGGTAGGGCTAGACTATTTTGATTTAATGCCTCGGAAAGGCGAATATATATTATTTGATCGCAATGCGATGCATCTGAACAAAATTCTTTTTCCAACAGCAACAAAAGTTTCAAAAGGGATATTAGTTTGCCCCACTGCCCACGGAAATACTTTTGTAGGACCAAACGCCCAAAATATATCAGATAAAGAAGATACTACGACGACAGAAGCAGGTTTAAAAGAAATACTTGAAGGGGCACGAAAATTAGTGCCTAAACTACCTGGTCGTGCCTCAATTAGAAACTTTGCTGGTTTGAGAGCAATACCAAATACTTATGACTTTATAATTGATAATACTGATGTTTATGGATTCATCAACGTTGCAGGGATTTTATCTCCTGGATTGACATCTTGTTATGCAATTGCAGAGAGAGTGACCGAATATCTCGAGCTGCTTGGTGTCGATTTGAAATCCAATGACAAATATAATCCTATTCGACCTAAACCTGAACTCTTTACTAACTTTTCTAAAGATGAACTCGATCAAAAAATTAGGAAAGATCCTGCTTGGGGGCGAATCATTTGTAGGTGCGAAACGATTCCCGAAAAAGAGATTTTAAATGCTATTCATGCACCAGTGGGCGCAACTACGGTAGATGGAGTTAAATTTCGTTGTAGACCTGGAATGGGCAGGTGTCAAGGAGGATTTTGCCGCCCAAGAGTGATGGAAATTCTCGCAAGAGAATTAAACATTCCGTATCAAGAGGTAACAAAAAAAAGTGAAGATTCATATTACTTGATATCTAAAACCAAGGATGAACTACTTAGAAAAATAGAGAGTGGTGAATAAGAATGAAAAGTTATAAAGCTGATGTCCTTGTTATTGGTGCTGGAGCAGCGGGTTTAGCAGCCGCAATAGAGGTTAAAAAAGCTGATTTAAAAGTATTAATAATAGAGAGAGATAAAGAATTGGGTGGAATCACACTCCAATGCATCCATAATGGTTTTGGTCTTAAGGAATTTGAAGAAGAATTAACAGGACCGGAGTATGCTCAAAGATTTATTAATCAAGTTAAAGATTTGAAAATTCCCTATATATTAGACACAATGGTTATAGAGATTACTAAAGATAAAAAAATATATGCAATAAACAATAAGGAAGGTCTTATTGAAGTTAGTGTAAAAGCAATCATTCTCGCCATGGGGTGCCGTGAAAAAACAAGGGGTGCCATTAATATTCCTGGTTTTAGACCTGCTGGAATATATACTGCTGGACAAGCACAAAGATTTGTTAATATTGAAGGTTATTTACCTGGACACACATTTGTTATTTTAGGAAGCGGTGATATAGGAATGATAATGGCTCGCAGATTAACATGGGAAGGATGTGAAGTAAAAGCTGTAGTTGAAATCCAACCATATGTTAGCGGACTTCTGAGAAACCAAGTTCAATGTTTAGAGGACTATGATATTCCTTTAATCACAAGCTATACAGTATCAAAAATTCACGGTGCAGACCGAGTAAAAGGAGTTACGATAACTAAGGTATCAAAAGACTATGACCGAATAATAGGATCTGAGAAATTTATCGAATGTGATACATTGTTATTATCTGTAGGATTAATTCCTGAAAATGAATTAACATTACAAGCTGGAGCCACCCTTTCGCAAAATGGTGGACCATTGGTGGATAATAATTTAGAAACTACAATTGAAGGGATTTTTGCTTGTGGAAATGTACTTCAAGTTCATGATTTGGTTGATATGGTTACTTCTGAAGCTAAACGAGCAGGAAAAAACGTTATTGATTATATACAAAATAGGTATGATAAATCAATTACAAAGGAAGAGAAGATCAAATTCATCCCTGGTGAAAACATTAATTACGTAAAACCAGATCATGTAAATAAGAGCGATATTGAATCTAATATTATATTTAATTTTCGAGTAAAGTATCCTGATAGAAGAGTAATCATTCAATTTAAGGATGAGAACAATAAAGTCATATACAAACGAAAAAAAGTGTATGTGATTCCTAGCGAAATGATCGAATTGGATCTCAATCTTAAAGAAATTGGCGTGGAAATGACAATTAAAGAAATTAGAATAGAAGTAATTCCTCGTCCTGAAGTTTTAATAGAGGAAGATTAATATGAGGTGAAATAAATTTCAGATATAAGCACTGTCAAAGTTATCCGTTGTATTGTATGCCCAACAGGGTGTGAAATTAAAGCCATTAAAGATCCAAATAATGAAATTACATTTGAAGGATACACATGCGAGCGGGGTTTAGATTATGCTAAACAAGAATTTTATGAGCCTAAAAGAATTCTTACAACAACAATCAGAGTGGAAAACGGGTTTATTCCCCTAATTCCTGTAAGAACTGATAAACCCATACTCAAAGATAAATTGAATGAGGTTTTGATGATAATAGCGCAAACAGTGGTAAACGCTCCTATAAAAATGGGGGATATATTGATTAACGACGTGTTAAACAGCGGTGTTAACATCATAGCAAGTAGAGATTTAAGTAAAAGTTAAGTCTTCTTTTTGAATTGATATTCTATTATAAGTATGAGTGAACTTTAAATGAAAAATTATGAAGTAGTCATTATCGGAGGATCCATCGCAGGTTCAGTTGCTGGACGTTATCTTGCTGATGCTGGGTTTTCAACATTAATAGTCGAAGCTGCTAGAACACCTAGAGAGAAGCCATGTAGCGGAATTCAATTTAAATATTTTGAAAAACTATTGGGTTTAAAAATTCCTAAAGAAAGATTATGTCAAAATGAGATAAGAAGGCTTTATATGGAATATCCTAACGGAAAATCATACAACGTACCATTTAAAATGCTCAATTTTACACGTGATGTCTTTGATAGTTGGCTAAATGAACTTGCTATTGAATCGGGGGCAGAATTTAGGGATGGAGTTAGGTGTACTGACATTAAAAAAAGTGATGGGGGCTATATCATAACACTCAGACCAAAACATCAGGATGTTGAGCAAGTGTCAGCAAAGTACCTTATTGCTGCAGATGGTTTATCATCATCAATAAGACGAAAAATGAGACCTGAAGACTTTTCGCGAAAACCATTAGCTCCCACAATGAATTATTATTTAAAAACTGAAGGAGATGGAGACTTGGATCCTCATGCTCTTTACCAGTTTTGGAATCTTGATTTTAATAATCTGATGTTTGCTTGGACTTACAAAAAAAATGATTTATGGGTAGTAGGTACAGGTCATACCGATAATTTAATTGACCGTTGTGATAATCTGTTGAAATATATAAAAGGTAAGTTCAAATTAGAGGGGGAAATTGTCAAGCGGGAAGGTTATGCGTCAACATTCAAATTAGAAGCTCCTAATCATGTATTTTTAGGACTTGATAATATGATGTTTGTAGGAGACGCTGCAGGATTAGTTGATATGTACCGAGGGTTAGGTATGGATGCTGCGGCTTTAAGTGGTAGACTTGTAGCAAATGCAATAATAAAAGGTAATGGAAGCACAACACCTCCATTAAAACTCTATGAAAAAATGATGCAAAAAATTATCAAGAAAATCAATAAAAATTCAGAAAAACAACTACTTACCTACAATACAAATGACGAGTTACTCCACGCACTCAAAAAGTCTTTTATAAAAATGGGGCTCGGAACATTTTTCGGTAACCTTTTAAACAAATTTAGAAAACACACTAAAATAAAACTCTTACCAGCTTAATTGAATGATATAAATTTTATAAAATATTGATAAACACATACTTAGGATGTATATGGAAGAATTAGATCAGATTTATAAGGTTTATCCGAATCTCTATATAGGTGCATATTGGCCCCGTTTGAACTTTTCCAAGTTTAAAGAATTAGGAATTACAGCAATAGTTAATTTGATGGAAGAGAATTATTACAATCCCACTAATCTTGGATTTGAATACCTATTCAAGGGATTTCCTGATGATTGGTATCCTCCCCATAGTTACATTGAAGAGATATTAAAATTTATAGACATCCACATAAAAAATGGTAAAGTTTTAGTTCATTGTGCAATGGGGATTTCCAGAAGTGGTGGCCTCATAGTTGCATGGATAATGAAAGAAAATCCCGGATGGGGTTGGAATAAAGCCTTGAAAACTGTCCACAAAAATCGACTAATTTATCCCGCAATTGAAATAAAGATGGCTATATTAGATTATTTCGAATCAATTGAAGGGTATAGAAGAAGCGACTAATCTTGATTAATTGAAATCATGGTAAAATTCAAGATGGATGAAAATCGAAGAGTATTAAACGTTTTAATTGCAGGACATGCCCAACACGGTAAAAGTAGTTTAATTCAAGCAATTTGTGGGGTTTTTCCTGATAACTTGGATTTTGAACTTATTAGAGGTACCACCGTAACATTAAAAGTGATTGAATTCGCTCTGGAAAAGAAAAATTTAATGATTAATTTTTTAGATAGTCCTGGCCATGCCGATTTCAAGGGTGCAATTGCATTAGGATTATCATTCGCAGATTTAATAATTTTAGTGATTGCTGGAAATGAAGGTTTTCAGGCTAGAACATATTGGTTATATCAGAAAGCTGATGAGATGAATGTGCCAATTATAGTAGCTGCAACAAAAATGGATTTAAGAAACGCAAACATTGATATCATTAAAATGGAGCTAAACAAGTTAAATCCAAAAAAGAATTTCCCTATTATAAAAACATCTGCTAAAAATATTTTTGGAATTGATGAGTTAATAAACAAGATATCGTTATTTACAAAAAAAAGGACTGAAATTAATGATATTTTATCTTTTATAATTTTGGGTTATGATAACAAGAAAGGCTTTGGAGAATTATTAAATATTGGATTATTATCAGGTACAATTGAAAATAATTGGATAACTGAAAAAATTAAAATCCGCCATTTATTAGCCTTAGATGGCAAACCATTAAAAAAAGCTGTAGAAGGGCAAATTGTGAAAGCTTCCTTAAACATCGATGCAGATTTTGCTCTTGGTACTATCTATCGTGAAGGTAAATTCTTACCTGCTACTTATAGTGGAAATCTATCAGAAATTAAACCCAGAAAAGAATATTTTATTACTATTGATGATCCAATTCGATTTAAAATTGGTGTAAACACCTTAGCGAAGTTAAAAAAGGTAATTCCCTCTTTCGACTTTTATATAGATAGTGGAACCATAAGTGTTTTAGTATTGGGAGATTTGCAGTTTGAATTCATTAAGAAAAATCTTGAGGAATTAATTGAATTTCAAACTGTTGGTTCTAAAACAAAAGGAATAATAACAATTAATTCAATAAGTGAAGCTAAATTTGGAACTGCTCATGTACGTATTGTTCCTAGGTGCGCAAACGCCTTAACTATTTCAAGAGGAATTGATGAGCTAAATGAACCAAAATTAATTGATATTTTAGGAGCCTCTGTAGCAAGACAAGCATTTCATATCGATGGTCTTCACGTTACTATTTATTCAGGAAAGAATGAAGATGATGTTGCCCAAGCAATTGCGAGAGCTATTAAAAAAACTAAGCTTATAAAAATTATACCTTATCAAGATGTTATAGTTAAAGTCGAAAATCATCATGATCTATTTTCTATTATTGAGAAATATAACATTGAAGTGCTCCATCAAGATATAAACCAAAATTTCTTTCTCCAAATAAAAATTGATGATTTTGAACCCTTTTTCAATTCATTGATGAAATTATCAAAGGGTACTGCAGAAATTAGCCTCTTTCGCTTTGAAAAAGAAGATGTGGTGCTTGCTGTAGATCCAGGAACACGCCATTTTGGATTTTGTCTCATGGTGCGGGGAGAACTTCCTTCATTATGGCATGTAAATCTCAAAAGCAATATAAAAAATTTAAAATCGCGGAACACCTCTCATAAAACTCTTAGAAGGGAGTTAGATACTTTTTTGCAATATAAAAAAGATCTGGTTAAGAAAATCTTCATTGGAAATGGTCCAGGATCAGAATTTGTAGCAGAATATCTTAAAACATTTTTCAATTTGCAAGATAATGATGAATACCATAAAGATCAATTTTCTTCTCCTGAAATCTATGTCGTAGATGAATATAAGACAACCAAGGAGGCATTATTTCACTTACAAAAGGGTAAACTTGTAAATGAAGTGCACTCTAAAGGGTTTGTTGACCATGCTATTGCCGCCTTGTTAATTGCACGAAGAGGAATAAAGGGAGAGATTATCAAAATTCATAAATCACCAATTAAAAAATTGCATGATTACATTATAGAAAATTATAGTGGTTCGTATTCCTTTTCTAGCATTCATAATATAGATAGTTTGGACGATCTCAAACGAGGAATGTACTTACGTGTTAAAGATTCATCAAAACTTGATTCTCGCCTAACTAATGGAGAAGTTATTGCATTTACTGGATTTGGACAAGGTTATGGTGAGTTACATGCTACTACAATTTCAGGTAATAAAATTATCGTAAAATTTCAAGGAAATGTAAAAATAAAAAGAGATTTCTTTAAGGTCTTTACACCAATGAAAGAAAGAAGTTCAACTTAAAACATTCTTTCTTCTTCAATATTTTTTATTTTATATCTCACGTTATTTACATACATATTTAATAATCAAATAGATAATTTATTAAAATCGTATTTTATTGAAAAAAAAAAGAAGGAGAATAATTATGACTGAATTTGAAGAGAAAATTTTATCACTATTAGGGACAATAAATGAAAAGTTAGACAAGCTTTTGAATGTAAGACCTTCTCAATCTTCAATTCCTGAAATTAAGTCCACAGTAAAACCGTCTGAGGTTGTGGAAAAACAAAAGGAAGAAGAGAAAGCTATTGAGAAGCCTCCTGTTGAAGGAAGAAGAATATGTCCAAAATGTGGGGGTTTTGCATTTAATACAGTCGAAGATCAATCCCAAGTGTTATTTCAACAAGGCGGAATGAAGATCTATGCTAAAAAGTACATATGTAAGTCATGTGGCCAGGAAGCATAATTTTTTTTTATTCCTTTTTCTATATTTAACATTTAATTATCTTGAAAAGTAGCTCCTATAACATCAGTCTTTATATTTAATTAATTAAATTAATCTAATTAGGTAGGTTTATAATGCTAATAGAACTTATTATTTCTAATAAACCTTCATGAAGAGTTTTATAAAACATTCAATTTATTGTTAAGGTGAATGAAATTCCTCCAATGAGAATTAAGAATGTGTTTAGATATTTAAGGATCTTCACCTTGAACAAGTTTACTCAAATTAAAGTGCCTTATTCTGCACAAATTGAGGTAACCTTGCGTTGTAATGCCACTTGTCCTTTCTGCTCTTTTCCATTGTTGCCTAAAAGTATTTTTTCCAAGGAAATGAAAACACAACAAATAAAAGATATTATCGATCAAATCGCAAAATTAGGGGTCACAACCTTATCATTTACGGGAGGCGAGCCTACTTTAAGGAAAGATCTTCCTGATTTAGTATATCACGCGGGAGTAGTTCATGATTTTATGAATGGGGTGGCTACAAATGGCTATTTGATGCCTTCCTTATTAAAAAAAAATGGAAGATTAGAAGGATTAGATTATATATTGCTCTCTCTTGATTATCCCACTGCAGAATTACACGATAAAATGAGAGGAATAAAAACATTTCACAAAGTTATAGAGACAATTGAACTTGCAAATAAAAGAGATAAAAAAGTAATTATTAGTACGGTTGTTATGAATGATAACATTCATTTACTTGACTCAATATGTGAATTAGCAGAAAATTTTAATTGTTCCATAGAATTATTTCCCTGTGAAAATATTATTAGAGATTTTCCTGACAAAACTTATCAAATAAATGATATTGAGAGTCTAATTCCAAATTTATCTGTTTGGGCTAATACAGTATTAAAATTAAGAGAAAACTATAAAAATATTCTAACTGATCCCATTAGTATTGCTGTGGTGGAAAGAGGTGGTTTCGGAGGTCATCCTAATTATCATCAAAAATTACTGCGTTGTCACGTTGCTGAAGCTTATTTATTTGTTAGACACGATGGTTTCATCGACTACCCCTGTAAAATACATCCTTTATTGAGTTTTCATGCCCTAAAACACCCTATATCCAAAATATATAATTCTAAAGAAGTAAGAGAAATAATGGTAAACCACGATAGTTATGATTTTTGCAATAATTGTAGATTAGGTTGCGCTATTGCTTCTTCCATGCCTGCTCGATGGAAAACTCTAGCTTCTAAATTTATCTTAGGATATTTGAATGGAAACTTGAAATGAAAATTCTTGTATATCGAGAGGTTTAAATTAATTCTCTTAGAAGTTTGATATTATAAATAAATTTAATTGGAATTAAAATTTTCTTACAATAGTGAAGGAAAAATGGCTAATGAGATTGTAATCTTTCAGATTTTTTTAGTGACTTTAGTTATGGTTAGTTTGAGCATGATTTTTAATAAGCTCACCGGATTAAATCGAGAAAGTGCAAGAGAAATCCGAGAACAATCTATGGACCTACAAGAACGAATGAGGGCAGCCCAGCAAGAAGGAAATGGTCAAAATTTGAAGGAATTACAGCAAGAATCCATAGAATTAACAAAAACCATGATGAAAAAACAATTAATTCCATCATGTGTGCGATGTTTCATCTTTTTTGGCATTTTTGGATTACTAGGAACCTTATTTGCCCAATATGCCACTGGACTTCTTCCATTTCCAGTCTTATTTTTCGGAGATGGATGGGTTGGTGTATATTTCTTATTTTCAATTTCAATATCGCTTTTAATCTATTTATTAAAAAGACTTTATAGAAAAATGACTGGAAAAGAAGATATAAGAAAAATGGAAAAGCAAGAAATTATGGGAATGTTAAATCCAACTTCAACTTCAAATACTTCCCGGGGATATATGCAGTTAAACGTAAAACCTTCTGAAGAGATACTTACAGATGATCCTTCTGAAAGGAAAGATTCTTGGAAAGAAAAAATAAAAAATTAATAAACAATTTTGAGAAATTTGTCAGATAAAAAAAACGAGAATGACCTTAGTACTGATACTTCTTGGAAAAAAAGGATTAAAAAACCAGTAATAAAAGAACCATCAATAGAAGAAAAAGAATTGGAATTACAAGAAACAGAACCTTTTGTAGACGTTAAGCTAACTGATTTAGATATAAAGCCTTATAAAGAAAGCCATATTGACGATTCGGAAACACACGCTTTTGTAGATGTTCAAATTAATAATTCCCAATTGTCTAAAATAATTTGTAAAAAATGTGGTTATCACGTTAAGGAAGAAAACATGTATTTTTGCCCTAAATGTGGTAAAAGATTAAAAAATTCTATATATAACTTCAGGCGTTAAAATTGGACGAGAAAGATGATTTAAATCGCCAAATATTATATTACTTTCTTTTCGCTATTTTAATGATAATTTTAAATTATGGTATTCAAAAAATAAATCAACTTTTCTTAGCTCCATATATTTGCTCAAATTTTGGAACTATCGAAATTATTCAAGTTCTCTATTGCTCGACTTCTCCTGATATGGCTGAATTGATCGGATCAATCGCAGCCGTGGGCATTACATACATAATCAAATTTTTCCTAGATAAATTCATAGTATTTAAAAAGGGGGGAACCCAGCTAAAAGAAACATCAAAGGAGTTTTTAAAATATTTCGGATTTGCGATTCTAACCACGATTGAGAATATCGGTATTCAGTTTCTTCTGACGAATTTCATGAATACACCATTAGAAATCAGTATTATTATTGCTCTTTCCATTGGTTATCTAACGAAATTTTATTTGGATAGGAAATATGTATTCAATTCGAGAATATCTTAACGGATTTCCTTTTTCTTTTAACCTATTCATTTAATTAAATGCCTCCAAAAGACCTTTAGAATAAATTCTTGATTTAAGTAAGAAGTAAATATCAAAAAATTTAATAGATCAAAACACGTTTTTTATTATATGCCCGAAGATCATGGGAATCATAAGGAAGAAGATGAATCTATTGTTGAAGCTCTTTCTTCACTTGGATGGGTAGAAGAAGAGGATCCTAAAGAAGAACCCCCTAAAAAAGATGAAGATGCTCTACAAGAACAATTAGCTTTTTATAAAGATCATAATGTTCAATTGAATGATGAAATTGTTAAGATGCGTGAAGATTATGATAAACTATTACAAGATTCTTCAGAAGTAATTCGCCAGAAGGAAAAATTCACACAAATGGTTGAAAAGAACAATGATACCATTGAAAATTTGTTACAATCCATTGGTCAGAAGGATGCAAAAATTAATGAATTAGAATCCAATGCAAAATTATCTGTTGAATCCTCCTCTAATAATGAGGATGTGATTATTTTACAAAATCAAATTGAAGAGCAATCTCAAAAATTAGAGGAATTGAATTTTGCTGATATAGAAAAAAACAAAATTATTGCAAATCAAAAAGAAGAGATAGATAAGATAAATAGAATAATAAAAGATCAAGTTCAAAAGATACAAGAATTAACTAATGAAACTGAGGAATTTAAATCTGAAAAAGATGCTAACAAAGGATTAATTAATAGATTACAAGAGAAAGATCAAAAAATAAAAGAATTAATGGAACAACTTCAATATCTAAATAATGATACTGTTCAAAAGTCGAAATACGATAAAATAACTAATGAATTATCAGTAAAAGATAATATCATAACAGAAAAAGAAAAGATAATATTTGAAATGGAGAGCACAATTGAATCAGCTAATCAAAAAACGAAAGAAATTCACCAACAATTAGAAACGTTTAGTTTAGTTAAAAAAGATGTTAAGAAAAAAGAAGAGAGAATTAATACTTTAGTTCTTGAAGTTGAAAGATTAAATCAAAAAAACATAACTAATGAAGAATTTATTAGCCATATACAGGAAAAATTAGAAGTATCTCAAGAGAGATCAGGTAATCTTACAGGAAAATTTGAACTTGAAATGGCAAATTTGAGGACTCTTAGTGATGATAAAAATATAGAGATCAAGGAACTGAGAGAAAATGATACTAAACTAAGAAATCAACTCTATGAAGCAGAACAGATTGAAGATAGATTATTATCTGAAATGCAAAACTTAAAGGATGATAAACTAAGGTTTGAATCTGAAATCGCGAAAAAAGACGTTGAAATTATAGATTTAAAAAAACGAGTAAAAATTGCTCGAAGAGAATCTCAAAAGTAACGAATTTTAATTTGGTTTCTATTCCACATTCTCCGCATTAATATTTCTTTTCGAAAAACCATTCAAATAGAATTTTAAAACTACCACAATTTGATTTGAAAAAGTAATAAAAAATAGTAAAGAAATAGTTAAAAACATTAATTAAATTTATTTTTCACGCCACTGTATACCGCATTCTCCGCAACGGTACATCTTTCCGTAAACTCTCGGGTAGTCGAGGATTACGTTGCTCTTATCAGTACTCTCGTGAATACTCGCTTTATGTTCATTTCCGCACTTCGGACATACTCTACGACCATCAGATTTTTTAATAGTTAATAATGAATCATCCTTGGCTCCTGGTCTTCCTGGTGATGCACTCGAGGCACTTGTTGCTTTAATTTCAGCCTTAATTTCCTCGGGAGTTACCTCTTTAACTTCTGATTTCAATTCAGGTTTTATAGCGTCAGCTATTTTATCAGCAGCTGTATCTGGCTCTAATTCTGATTCTGCTCTTAATTGATAAGCATCAGATTCCTTGTAATTTTCTCCTTTTTCTAAAGCTGCTAGAAATTTAGCATCGTCTCCCTCCTCGAAAATGGTTTCATTTTGCAAGCCTGCTCTATCTGCATCAATTTCTCTAGCCCATTGTCCGGCTTTTACTTTTTCCTTGACATTACAAGCCTTCCCTTGCCAAATATAGACTTTATTTCCTAAGTCCATTACAAAACTATCTTCAGTATCTAGACTCTCTTTTTTATAAGGGACTTGTACCATTTTCATTGAATTAATTCCCTCAAATTCCTCAGACGATACCCTATAAAGTACATTAATGTGTTCAGCAAATTGAGCATAATCTCCTGTTACAACATCTTTCAACATTGTTTTAGCTATGTTTTTTTCTACTATCTTCATTGTGCCCATGCTATTTATTGCAGTCATGAAGTCGCGAGATTCATGATTCTGATCGACAGTTATTATTTTAGCAGCTCCGCCCCTCTGTTGATCTAAAGTCCTTGCTTGTGCCGCTCCAACAGTTTTTTCATCTACAGAGCATTTGGCTCCAATCCAAACGTATATAGTTTTATCATCATCGATGAGATATACGTCTCCAGTGGAAAAAACTAGTTTATTTATTTCTTGTAGTTGACCTTGATTGACCATATAAGTTTTCATATTATTTCCCAATAAAATTTTTAAAGAAACTTACTTAGTATATAAAACTCAATCTTTTTAAATGAATTTAAATGAATAAGAAAAAATATTTTAGAAATCAGCGAAAGCAAGTTTTATTCTATTAACTATTTCGGGTATTTGAGTAATATCTATCGAACAATAAGCGATTCGTATTCCATTTACGTTTTCATCTGGTTTTTCAATTGGAATCACACCTACCTTATACTTTGTCAATAATAATTCAGCAAATTCACTAGCTTTAACATGATTAGGATTAATATTAATAAAAGTAAAGAAGCCTCCTGAACTAGGATCAACAGACATATTAGGATTTTTAATTTTTTTTAGCTCAGAATTGATTTTTATGTATCTCTCCTTAAGAAGATTTTGAACTGGTTCGCGCATCATGAGAATCTCTTCTATTCCTTTTGTATTGAATAAATTAATCATTACCGCTTGGTAAAAATGATTGCTATTCGATATAGTACTCCTAATTAAACCTGATAATTTATTATTTATCTCATTTTTAAGAATTTCCAATTCTTTATCATTTTTGGTCCATTTGGGTTTAAGTCCAATTGTAATAAATCCAATCCTTGCACCATATAAAAGTAATTCTTTTGTTGCTCCATCTAATTTAATTGGAATGATATCTTCCTCTAAATCCTGCAGATCATAGAACAATGACCTGTTAATTACATTTTCTGTATATATATATGGTTCATAGGCATCATCGATAATAACAAGTATTGGCTTTTTTACTTCTTTTTGTTTCCTTTGAAGTAATTCAATAAGTTTTAAGGCTTCTTCTTTTGTGAGCACATGACCTGTTGGATTATTGGGGAAATTAAGAAGTATTAGAACTTTATCTTGGACAACTGCAACCTCATCAATTGCTTCTTCAAAACCTTCGAAGTTGAATTGTTGTTCTTTAAAATACTTAAAAGATTTAATTTTTGCACCTAAAAATCCTTTTATTATATTATCATAGTTCCCCCAGCGCTTATTTGGTGTAATGATATAATCATTAGCGTTTAATAGCAAGGAACAAATTAAAGAAATACCATTTGTTACTCCCGTTGTTATAATCGGCGTGGTAGTATATTTCTTAAGCCTATCTAGTTTTTCCTTATCTACTGTTTTATTCAACAAGGATTTATAGATTATCCAATTTTTCCAAATATCTCTTAATTCTGGTATGCCTGAAATTGCGGCGTAGGGAACTAAATCATTTATTTTTAAATTTTTAAAATATTCGTTTATACCTTCAAGATAACAAGGAAGCCATTCCGACCGACCCTCTTTAATGAAATCATCCTCATGAGCGTAAGCAGCACCTATAGTGCCAATCAATTCTGCCTCTTTTTTTGCTCTTCCTGACCAATAGAAGACTCCTTGAGGTAAAGATATTCGCTTTCCAAGCTCCGAAAAAGCAGAGTAGAGAGGAGTATTTTCTAATATTTTAGAATCCATATCATCAATAAAAATCAGATATATAATAAACATTTTTATATCCATTTTAATAATAATAGTACAGAGTAGAATGCAGGAAACATGAGTTGATTAAAATGATTGATCAAATTATTAGTTATAGCGTTATATATTTTATTACTTCATTTTCCTTAATACATTGGACAAACAAAAAAGAATTAGATAAACCAAGATATCTCTAACTCCTAATTTCATTAGTTTTAGTAGTTTTAATAATTCCCCTTTATTTAATTTTTGATATTGGTATTGCTTTTTTTATTGCTTATTTTACTGATAGTTTTTTAGGAGCATATCTAATTTCGAAATTATATAAGACTGATTTTGTTAACGCACTGAAATTTTTTAGTTGGTTGATATTTGGATTATTGTTTTTGTTATTCTTCGTATTAATAGTTAGTATATTTATGATTTCCTGGATTTTGTCATTTTTTATCTGAATATTTTCTAATTTATATTGACATAGTTTATTTTTCCATTAGATAATTCATGAAATAAATATTTAAGTATCAAAATCTTACTATGAAACTATGAGTACGGAAAAGAATTCAGAAGAAGAAAAGAAGAAAATTGATGACCTTTCAAATCTTAAAAACCTATTCTTACAAGGTTGGAATGGTTTTGTGTCTGAAATAAAGGATGGTTTGGCAAATGTTCAACAAGCGATGGAGGAAACATCCAATAGAAATCAAGAATCAATGAAAAAAAATAAAGAAAATGTAGAAATTTTTTTTAATGATATCAAACAATCCTGCGAAAACGATTTTAACCAATTGACAGAAGATATTCAAAATTCTCAACTAAAAAATAAAGAAAATTGGGAGAACAATAAAGAAAAAATTACTAGTTTTTTCAAGACCTCCCAACAACAATGGAATGATCAATTAATTACATGGAATGAGGAAATTAAACAAAAACAGAGTGAAACCGCAGAAGAATGGGAAGCACGAAGGATAAAATTAACAGACGATTTTAATAATTGGAAAAACAAATCTAAGCATGATTGGGAAAAAGGGCTTAAAACCTTCCGTAGAGAAATGTTAAAAGGATCGTACATGTTTCTTGTTTTTATGGCTCCCATTCTCGTAGTTTTAATTATTGTTGTCTGGTTAATTACTTGGGCAATGAATGGATTTAATTAATGATATTCTGATTACCATCCAGTATTATGTTTGAGATTTTCCTTTTTTCTTTTTTACTTGCACTAACAGGAGCGTTAATGCCTGGACCCATGCTTACATTCACGATATACAAATCAATAAACCAAAAGAGAGGATATTTAGCAGGGATTTATATAATTTTGGGACATGCTACAATCGAACTCATTTTTATTATAGTATTACTTGCTGGAGCATTACTTTTATTTCAAAATATCTTAATACTTACTATTATTGGAATCGTTGGAGGAATTCTTTTAGTAGTGTACGGTTTTTTGGTTATTAAAAATGTGTTTATTACTAATATAAGTATTGAATTTGAAAATAGTCAGCATAAGGGATTTAAGGGAAATAGTTTTTTAGGAGGCATTATCGTAAGTGTATCAAATCCATATTGGGAAATCTGGTGGATAGTCACCGGTTTAGGCTTTCTCATATCTTATAACGTGAGTTTTGCCAATCCTCTAGGATTACTGCTATTTTTTCTAGGTCACGAATTAGGAGACGCGGTGTGGTATCTTCCAATTTCCACCTTTGCTTACTTTGGTGGAAAATCTTTAAATCCCAAAATCTTTAAATATATCTTGTTCTGTCTCTTATACACATCTGACGC
>JAGXNU010000109.1 GCA_019894815.1 Promethearchaeota archaeon | reverse complement strand
ATATATCCATCTTTTGCTATTTTCTTCAGCCCCGCAAAATCTCGGGAAACACGACTACTTCTTATACTCATTTTCTCAACCCCGTATTTTTTTTTAATTTTTTTATTATATTCTTTTATTTTAATTTAAGGGTAACATAAATCTCTCCCCCTATAAATCCCGCGATCGTTAAAAATTCGTAATTTCTTAAATTATTTTCTACAACACTCTTTTCTATATCTATTATAGTTATGTCATTAAAATCTAGTAAAGTAATGATCGGTTCAAGCTCAGATTCCAATTTAAATCCATTTTTTTCTAACGTTTTAATTATATTCAAGCAACTTGAGCTTGGTTTCATTTTTATCACAACTCTTCTTACATTTTTCCCACATTGAATACATTCTGGATTTCTTATCTTTTCAATATGGTATAATTTCGTGGTCATCGCATTAAATATAACGTAATTCGTTAAAGGCTCTCCTAATCCTTTATGTCCATTTTTCCAGTGAATGATCTTCACTACTTCATGAGATTGTAATGCAGAAAGAACTGCATTAATGGTAATAATTCCAGGATCATGACGATTGATAATTTTTACAATATCATCTTCAGTAAATTCAGGCAAGAAATTATGTTTATATACTAATTCATTTGTGACTTTTTGAATAAATTTTATATCGTTTATATCTTTGGGATTTGGATCCCTGTCAAATTTCTCTTTGAAAACCATATCTCCTTTAAATAGACAATGAATCCTTTTTCGAGGGATACCAACTACGGTACAAGCTGCCATTTCATCATTCTCTATTAATGGTAATGGATTACATTCATAACAAGCATTTCGATAAGGAAAAATAGTATATATATGACCATGATAACCAGATACACCTCCATCAACTAATGGTTTTCTAAATCGTACAGCTTGAGTGTTCAAGTTTAATCGCGCATTCATTGAATCAAGTCCCCCAACAATAACATCTGCATTATAGTATAAGGAGGGATTTAATCTTTCTAAGGATGTATGATATCCTTTTACTGTGATATTAGGATTAATTTCCTTTAATTTTTTAGCAGCTGCGAATGCTTTAGGTTCTCCTAATTTTGCACCAATAAAAAGAATCTGCCGGTTAAAATTTGAATGCTCAATTATATCTAAATCAACGAGATCTAAATGGCCAACACCTAACATGGCTAGGTTTTTAGCAATTTCACAGCCTAAACCTCCCACTCCAACGATTAATACTCTAGAGTTTTTAATTAATTTTTGGGACCAACCTTCAAGACGAAATTGCCGATCATATAAATCTCTTTCTTCTGCCGACATTCCTTTTGCAAAAAAATCTGATTCCTTAGTCACTAATATCACCATTAATTTTACATTAATTTTAATTAAAAAAATAAAAAAATTGAAGGGCTTAATGCCCTTACCATATATTATATTATATGAAAAGAATTATTTAAAAGTATCCCGCGGTACTCGCCGGGATTAATAGAATATCGTCGCCATCACTTACATTATAGTCTTTTAATTGATTACTTTCATCCATTGTTCTTCCGCCAGAAGATAGATGGAACTCATCTGGATCAAGTCCGAATAAATTTCCACATGTTTGCTTGATATCGCCTACTTGATTAGCGTCATTTACGGTAAGTTTCTCTTTCTTTTCACCAGGACCAATGGTAGACATGAAATATAATGTCACCTTTTTTCCTGTTGAGGGTACTTTACTTGATGGGGTTTTAGACTTAACTGGTTCTAATTCCTCATCAAAATCTTCTTCAAAACTCATTCAAATCACTCCAATTATTTTTTTTAGTTTTTTTTTTAATAACTTAATAATATCACGTTAAAATAGTATTATAAAACCAATTGGAATGATTTTGAAGTTTTTAGATTTTGGATAGTTTATCGAGAATTATTGCTTTAGAATCCTTTTATATTATACTTATAAATTCTATAATGTTCTATTAATATATATTCTGTAAAAATATCACTTAGAGAGAAGATTTATTAATCAAATTCAGAAATTTGAACAATATACGATAATAAGCTTATGAGCACTCCAGATGAGGTTGAGCCCCTTATCCTCAGCTTAACTAAAGAATATTTAAAGAAAAAGCCATTTTTTTCAATTGAAGACATAGTGGTCTATATAAGCAATAGGACGCGAGCGAAACCTTATTTAAATAAAAACAAAATCGAAAAAAGCATTAAAGATCTCATTAAAAAACGACGCCTAATTCCTGGAACTAAATTAATGAAAAATAATATCATTGAACATCCAATTAGAAATGAAATTTTTAATCATGTAAAAAAAAATCCATCAAATATTAATGAAATCATGAGAGCGATAAATATTGGAAGTAATCAAGCTCTCTGGCACCTATCGTGTTTAGAAAAGTTCCAGTTCATACGATCAAGAGATATTGAAAATCAACGGATCATTTTCGTTTATGATTCAAATCCAGAATTAGATGAATTATATTTTTATTTAAAACAAGAGATTGTCCAAGAAATAATTGAATTTATGTTAAATCAAAATGATTTGCTAAAAGTTTCGGATATCTCTAATAATCTTAAGAAAAATTATAATACGGTTAAAAAATACTTAGAAATCTTACACAATTTACAATTAGCTAAAATTGAAAAAGATAAAAAAAGAACTCTGTTCAAATTGGATCTTAAAAGATACAATAAATCTAGAGAGTTAATTTTTGGTGAAAAAAGATGAAAAATTCACAGTTATTCCAATTGGATTTATATTTTGAATTATATATTAGAAATTTAGAAAATTATCTATCTTAAAAATGATGAAGAAAAATTATTGGATTATAGCTCTTTATGTTGTTTTTGCATTTATATACCTGTTTTTCTTCCTTTTAGATATAGTTAATTTTCCAATTTTTATAATTTTAACAATATCTAGTGTATCTGTTTTGTCAACTAGTACAGTATATACAATAATCCAATCTAAGAGTAGTTCAAAGGACTTTATTTCCTCTAAAGCTAAATATCCTTCAAAAAAAAAAACAATGGAGCACATGCTCCCAGAACTTATTGAGGATTATTTTGAAGCAATGCCTTTAATCGATCAATATGCTAATTCAGAAGAATCTTATGAAGATATACCAAGGATTGATGAGTTTATTTTCACAGAATTTGAACAAGAAGAATTACATAAGATAGATCGTTTAAAATTATCAAAAATGGATAAGATCTTTTTTCTTAGAGAAATGCTATATTTTGAAGCTGGTGAAAGAAAACGATTAATAGATGAGATGCTTAAATGTCAAATGGATACTTCCGAACCCGTCAATTATTCACCTTCATTAACACCCTTTGGAATAGAACATAAACTACGTGTTTATATTAGATCTCTTCTTGAACCTGGTGAGAAAACAAAAATAATAATTATTGAAAAATCAGATTTCATAGCAGAGCTTAAAGATAGAATTGGAATATTATTTGATTACAATCCAGTAGATTTCGTACTTTCATCGGGAGGTATAATATTAAATGAAAAATCCCAAGTAAAGCAATATGATATTGATGATGATGACGAAATTGCTATTATTCCATCAAGAAAAGAAAAGAAAGAAAATAAATTTAAATTATAATAAATATTTACCAGCAGTGCTAGCTGGAATCAATAAGATATCATCTCCATCTCTAATATCATAATCACTTAGCGTAGACGATTCATCCAAAGTGATTCCGCCTGTAGATAGATGAAAATCAATAGGATCTAATCCAAATAAATTAGCTACTGTTTCTTTTATTGCTCCTGCATTATTTCCTGTATTTACCAATAATTTTTGTTTTTTCTCTCCGGGTCCTATTGTTGACATAAAAAATACGGATATTTTTTTTCCTTCAGGAGCAGGACTTGGAGCTTTAGATTTAGGTTCTTCATCCGGAGTTGCACTATCTACCGGCTCATGTGAATCTTCTGAATCATCACTTAAATCTTCGTCAAGATCTTCATCGAATTCCTCATCGAATTCTTCATCAAATTCCTCATCAAAATTCATTTTTAAACACCATATTCTTAGATTATTAAACTCTAAGAAAATAATGGAATTTATAATATATAAAAACAAACACTTTAGAATTTGTCTTTATATAACAATATTATAAACAATAAAACCGTGCAAGAAAGATGAATGAAAAACCTATTCCTAAACATCAAATTCGAGAAAAAACACCCTATGAGGAGCTAAATGGAGTTCCAGACCAAAAATTATTTAGGAAAATAAAAGAAGAAAGAATTAAATTAAATAGTGAAAAAGAGGAATGGGAAAGAGTATTAAAAAAACTTCAAGGTTATGATAATAATATTGAAAATTTAGAGAAGAAAAGGAAAGAAAAAGAATTCGAACTTAGGAACCTTATCAACCAAAATGATAAATTGAAAAGAAATTTGGAGAAGGCTAATAACGAGATTAACCAAACCAAGAATAACCTAAATTTAAAAAAAAGAGAATTAAATCAAAAATCTGACGATATAAATCAATATAAACAAAAATTGGATAAAGTTAAAAACGATATTGGACAAGAAAAGAAAGATTTAAGGAAAGAAAAAGAACAGGCAGAAGAGAAAATTAATAAGATTAAAACTAAAATTCCGGGCATGGAAAGAAGAGAGAGTGCCTTAGATAGAACAATTAATGATTTAGAAGATAAATTAATGGACTTAAGGAATGAAATAAACGATTTAGCAAGAACTAGGGATAATCTCAAGCAAGAAATAAATGATTTGAATAGAAATATTACTGATGAAAAAAATAGGATTAAAGAAGAGAAAAAGAAATTACTTGAAGAAAGAGACAAAAATCGAATTAAAAAAACTGAATTAAAATCTTTAAATCGAGATGTTCAAAAAAAACGTGAATCGTTAGACAAAGAGAAAGACAGATCTAAAGAAGATTTAAAGTCGTTGGAAAGAAAAAAATCACATTTTGACTCAAGAATTAAAGAACTAGAAAATAAAATTCCAAAATTCGAAAATCAGTATTATTCTAAACAAAATAAGATAAATGATTCAGAAGATAAAATTAAACGACTTAACTCTGAGATAAAACGTTTGGAAAACAAAAGAGCAAAAAACTCTGCAGAAATCAGAGATACCGAAAGATCCTTAGCAAAAGAAAAATCCAAAATACGTGATGAAAAGAATGCTATAAAGAGAGAAAGAGAAAAACTTGAAAGAGATAAGGCTAACTTTTTAATACAAAAAAAAGATTTTGAAAAATCTTTGATGAGGGTGAAGACCCCTCCTAAAACAAAAATAAAATCAAAAACTCCTTCAAGATATTGAATTAATAATTAATAATTAATAAGGAGATTTTATATGGAGATTCCAATAGGAATTGAAGGAGATTATGTAGAAACCAAAAAAGATCATCTTTTTTTTGATGTGAAAGGTTTACATCATCCAAATGATCGAAAAATTTGTTTTTTAAGATTTATTCCGGATGTCGAGGGAGATCGTGTTAGAAATGGTATAAGATATACTAAAATTTACAATCTTGAACACAGGTACTCAATTATTAATGAAAAATATCCTCAATATTCGTTTTTCTCCCAAGAAATGGATATGAACCTTCAATGTGTAAAAAATGAAGACATCAAAAAGATATATTCGCCAAGAGATTATTATAAAATGGTTTCTTCTAAACAAGATTTAACCAAAATTGAGAAAATATCGAAAGAGTTATGTAACTTATTTGTTGAATTTGGAGCCATTCCTGAAAACTTGATTGGAATAACTGGATCTCCAATGGTAGGTTTAAATACAAAGAAATCTGATATTGATATAATTCTTTATGGAACTCAAACAAGCTTGCAATTTCAAGAGAAGATTCAAAATATATTCAAAAAATACACACACATCAGAAAATATAATTTGGATGAATATAAGAAACACTACGATTGGCGCGTAGGAGGTTCAGATATAAGTTTTCAAGACTTTCTAAAAAGTGAACAACGAAAACTTCATCAAGGAATATATCAAGGTGTAGAATTTTTTATTCGATACATTAAAAGTCCGAGAGATTGGGAAGGAGACTACCATGACTATCAGTATAAAAACATGGGGAGAATATCTCTCATAGCAGAAATAATCGATTCAACCGATTCTATATTTACCCCATGTTCATATAAGATAAAATGCTCTAAAGTTTTGGAAAGTGATGCAAACATTAATAATCGGATGAATGTAATAACTCAAATCAATTCCTATAGAGGGCGTTTTTGTGAACAAGCAAAAGATGGAGAAAAATTTCTAGTTAAAGGAAAAATCGAAAAAGTAACCTATAGAGATTCAGAATTTTATCGAATATTACTAACTGATCAAACTCTTGATAAAATGATCATCATTGACTGATAAAATAAAAAAATAATAGGTGTCAATCATTATCAGATCCATAGATGATAGAACGATATAAGAAGTTTGTTGAGTTGGATCCTAATGACGCAGATGGTTGGATCAATTTAGGAGATGCTTATTACGACTCTAATGATATTGATGGCGCAATAGAATCTTATAATAAAGCCATAAAGTTGAATCCTGATTTTTCTGAAGTTTGGAATAATCTTGGGCTTGTTTATTCAATGAAAGGGCAGAATGATAAAGCAATTGAGTGTTTTCAACATGCAATTGAGATCGATCCTGAAGACGGAATTGCTTTTTATAATATGGGTTTTGCTTATGAGGATAAAGGAGAATTTGATAAAGCGATAGAAAATTATCAACGGGCCTTGGAGTATGAACCTAGTTATACAGATATATGGAACAATATTGCTCTCATTTATCGAGATTTAGAAAATTATGAAAAAGCAATAGAATGTTATGAAAAAGCAATAAAAATAAATCCTGATGAACTTATACTATTTAATAATTTAGCTATCGTCTATTTTGATAATAAAAATTATGAAAAGTCTATTTATTACTATCAAAAAGCATTAGAAATAGGACCTCAAAATGCTGAACTCTGGTGTGACTTAGGAGATGTGGCATATGAGCAATCGAACTATGATTTAGCTATTGAATCATATCGACAAGCAGTCAATATTAACCCTCAATATGTCGAAGCGTGGAATAATTTAGGTTTAGCTTATACTTTCAATGAAGACTTCAAGGAATCGATAGAATGTTATGAAGAAGCACTTAAATTT
>JAGXNU010000108.1 GCA_019894815.1 Promethearchaeota archaeon | reverse complement strand
GCATATAATTCAGACAAGCGATGCAATGACTGATATTAAAATTCAAAAAATAAAGACTCTTGAAGAAGATCGGATCAAGGAGGAGGAAGCATTAGAATTTCGCAAGCAAATTGATTCAATGGTAAATTCGGCTGAAAAAATGGCACGAGAATATGATATAGCCTTTAAAAAAGCGATAAAAAAAGGTAATTTAGACATTAAATCAAAATATCCCGGAATATTAGAACTTTACACTCAAGCACGAACTTTTGTATCTCAAAAAGGATGGATCGAAGAAGCGACCATTTATTCAGCTCATATAAAAAAATATACCGCTTTATACAAAAATGAGCTAAAAATACGCGAAATTGAAGCCAAAAAGCTAGAAAAGGATAAGGAATTTGAAGAATTAAAGAAGATTAATAAAGAAGATAGTGCCTATGGTTTCCAATTAGAGAAACTTAAATTTATTGAAGAAAAGCAGAAAACTCAGAAAGAGGACGAAAAGTTTGAAAAGGATATAGATAATATTATCAATTCAACTGTAAAAGAAGCAAGAGAGTATGAAATGGCAATTAAAAGGGGTCAGTTTGAGAAGGATTGTCCATTTTTAAAAATTAGTGAAACATATGAGGAAATATACAAACAAGTTTATAAAAGGGGATGGAAAGAAGAAGCTGAGCTATATAAAAAGCAAGTTATATTATTCAGAGAAAAATCTGAGAAAGATAACCGATTGCGAAAATTAGAGTTAGAAAAAATTGAAAAACAAAAAGTCTATGAAGAGTCATTTAAAGTTAGCTCCGATGAAAAAACATCAAATATACAAAAATTACAAGAATTAGAAGGAAAAAGAAATGAAAAAGATATTCAACTTGACAAAGCAATGAATCTAATCAATGAAGCTGAGAATGCCGTTAGAAGTTATGAACTAAGTATTAAAAAAGATGTTATACTCATTAAGAGTCCGTATGATGATGCAATCTTAAAATATGAACAAGCTAAAAAGATATTTAAAGATATTGAGTGGATTGACGAATCAAACCGTTTGATAGCCACTATTAGATTTTATAAAGAAAAAAAGGTTAGGGATGATAATCTCAGAGATTTGGAGATGCAGAAACTAGAAAACGAAAAGAATAAGACAATTAAACAGGATCAAAGATTTAGCAAAACAGCAAATCTACAGGAAATGAGAGCTCTAAAATTCGAAACTAGCAAGAAAGAAAAAGATTCTGAGGCAGAAACCATCTTAAATGGAATAAATGAAGCCGAAAAAATTGCTAAGAACTATGAACTTGAGATTATGAAGGGAAATTTAAATAATGAATGTCCATATGAACAAATTATTGATAAGTACCGAGAAGCTAAACTTAAATTCGAACAAATCGGATGGTTAGAACAAGCTGCCCAAATAGTAAATTCTATTTCACATTATCAAGAGAAATTAATTTCTGATAAAAATTTAAGGAATTTAGAGAAACAAAAACTACAGAAAGAGGGCGAAGAACTTCAGAAACTAAAGGTAGAAACTAAATTAGCTCGTGAAGCTGAAGCTGAATTAATGAAACAAAAAGTTCAAGCTATCGAATTAAGGGAGGAAAAAGTACGAAAGTACGAATCTAAGAAAGATCAAGCTTTTGATTTGATGGATCTAGCAAAGAGGGAATTACAACTTAACAAGTTTGAGACTGCCATTAAATATTACAACGAAAGCGAAAAAATATTTTCAGAAATTAACTGGAAAGAAGGAGTTCAAATGGTAAAAGGCTCTATAAAGGCTATAAAGAGGAAGAAAGAAAAATTAGAACATGAGAGAAAACTGAAAATACAACAAGAGCAAGAAAAATTGGCGTATATAGCCCAAATGGATGAAAAAATTTCAAAGGCTCACGAATTAAAGAAATGGCAGGAAAACCAAAAACGACAAGAATTACTGGTGATCCAACGCCAAAAAGAGCAAGAAAGATCTATTTCTGAACAAGCATATAAATTTTTAGAAATAGGAACTGAATTGAAAGATAAAAAGAAATTTGATGAAGCTCATGAAAAGTACATTATGGCAAGAGATCTATTCAAAAAACTTGAATGGACACATGAAGTTAGCCGAATTAACAACGATTTGCTCTTTATATTAAAGAGAGAAATGAAACAAACAGAGAAACTAAAAGCTTTAAAACGAATTAAAATTGATAAGGAACAAGAAATTGAAGATCTTTTAAAAGAAGCAGAGACAAAAAGGGGAGAGCAAGAAATAATTAAGAAAGAAGAAAAAAGAAAGAAACGAGAAGAATTTGTCAATGAGGAATGGGAACGAGCAGGTACAATCATTAAGGACCTTAAATATAATGAAGCGATTGTAGCTTTGAAAAAAGTAGGGAAAAAATTGAAAAAGATGGGGAAAGATAAACTTTTGAAACAGGTTTTACATCAAATAGAAACACTTATTTCTGCAAGTCAAGTACCAATTATTACTACGAGTGAACTCGAAAGGGGTGAAAACATGGAAAAATTCGAAGCATCCTATCGAGGCTTAGATTCTGCTCAAATATCATTATCTAAGAATCAACACAGGCGAGCAATTTCAGAATTAAATGAAGTTAAATTTAATCTTCAGGATACTCTTGTAGGAATATCATTCATTCCATTAGTTGAAGATACTATTAATTCTTTGAAGAGTGAAGTTGATGGGAAATCGAGTATTTCAACAAAAGCGAAAACTCAAGAAATTGAAATCGAAGAACCTGCTAAAAAAGAAGAAGATTTAAGAACTCAAATTTCTACTCGAAGAGCTGAGCGAAAGAAGCGAATACAAGAACTTCTTGAAAAGAATAAATAAATAAATAAAATAAAAAATAAAAAAAATTAAAATATTTCTTGAATTTCTATTTCTGAATAGCTTGGGTTTAGGTTTCTTCTAACTGACTCTTCTATAAGGTATTCTGTCTTGATCAAATCTCTTATACCAACTCTTATAGCTTCTGATCGATTAGGAAATTTCCCTTCTGAAACAAGGATTTCTAAAACCTTTAGATAGGATTCAGGTAAATTTACTGATATTAACTTCATTTTCTATTACTCCTTATATTTTTTGCGTGAAAAATATCACTTAGGTATATATGATCACATGGATCGTTTACCTTTAAAAAGCTTGCTATGGAAAATGACCCCAAGTACACCGACATAAATGATAGAGTAATAGTTTTATTTCGACATAAAATTTAGTTATTTGGTGAAGTTCAATTAGTAAGTGATTCTTTAAACTTTTAATATTTATCGCTCACGCAGTTGCTCTTCACAAATTTGGAAAAATGAAACATGGAAAAATATTTATATTATGCCTTATATGTAACACAAAGGTAAATTTAAGTTTCAATCAATTTAAAAATATAAATCAAAAGGAAGTGAAACAGATGTCAGAGATACAAGGACAATTAAAAGATCACTTGAATAATGGGCAAGATTGGGAAAAAATGGAAACTCCTATTGATGGGGTGAATGTTGTTAAAGTACCAGCTACAAAAACACGACCCGCTTTATTGTTTCTAGAAATTAACCCTCTTAAAGAAGATGGAAAACCTTTTAAAAGGAAAGGTTTATTCGTTGGATCATATGAAATGTTCGTAAAATTTGGAGAAGCTTTCAATGATGATAAAGTGTATCAATTAATTAAAGAAGTTGAAAAAGTCAATCCAAAAGTTTCTGCTAGTGGGGCAGCAAAGAAATTAAAAATGTAGAAATAATAACTTTTTCATATTACTTTATCATTTAAAATAAATTTAAATTCAAAAATTCGTAAATTTAATTATGGAAATCATTTTGATTTCATATAATACATGAAAAGAAAATTTAGGTTGAAAAAATGAGCGAATTTGATGGGAAACATTGTAAATGCGGAAGTGAAATTTTTCGGTTAGCCCATGATGAATGGATGAGGAGAACTTTTCGGTTTGTCGAGAACGGCCAATTAAAGCTTTGCGAAAAATGTGGAAGTAAATACCTTATTTGCCAAAAATGTGGTTCTCTATTTACACACATACATCCTGCGTTAGAATCTTGGGAAGTTAATCAAAAATGTGTCGTTTGTGGATTTGAAGACCCCGATGTAAAAGCCTGGGATGGGGTATCAGCTCGATAATTAAAATTCAACCTTTTTTTAAAAGTAAAGGTCTCATTTTTTAAATAATTTTGCATTGATTTTTGATCGATTTCAATCTCATATAAAATTCGATACATATCAAAATTAGATTATGGCTTAAAATAAAAGGAAGTGAAGATTAATTTTATTAAGCACGCATGAAGAACATTTAAATTTTGAGAGAGTATTAAATATTTTAATGATAAAATAAGATACGAGCATGAAGATATCATGAGAAATATACTAATAGAAATTGCTACTCCAGAAAATATTGACTCCTTAGAAAACTTAACAAAAGAATTAGTAGAAGCATTAGGACAGAAATTTGATCCGAAGCGTTTTGATTGGGGAATAAGGCGCAGGATTTTCGACAGTCTACAGCGACATGGAATATTGATTGCTGTCGATAAAGAAAAAGAAAATGAGGTTGTCGGAATGATAATTGCTGAATTACGAATCGATCCTTTTGGGACTTCTGAAGGATATATTAAGCAAGTTTTTCTTAAAGAGGGGTATAGAGGACTTGGTTTAGGTGAATTATTACTGAAGAGAGCGATAGAGCATTTAAAGCAAATTAAAGTAGAGAAGATAAAGGTAAACATTAAAGAAAAGGCCAAAGAAGCAGCTAGTTTATATTCAAAGATGAATTTTAAGAAAGTTTATGAAGTATTGGAGTTAGACCTTACGGAAAAGTAGTACAAATAAGTTAGAATGCAAAAGTGAGTGTAGGATTGATTGATGAGACACCTTGGGTTGAGAAATATCGGCCAAAAGCTTTCAACGAAATTGTTAGCCAGAACATTGCAATTAATAACCTAACAGAATTTGTATTAAAAAAAAACATACCGCACATGATCTTCACAGGTCCTGCAGGCACGGGAAAGACGAGCACGGCGTTAATCATCGCAAGAACCATGGTGGGGGAAGAGGCTTATCATAGAAGCGTACTTGAACTGAATGCGTCCGACACTGTAAGGATGGAATTTGTTAGAACCGTAATCAAGAATTTCATAAATCATTCATTAATTATTGATAGAAAATCCTTAAAATTCGTCATTCTCGACGAAGCAGATAATATACCAACTCAAGTTCAACAAGCACTAAGAAGGATTATAGAAAAAACATCAAATTCGGTAAAATTTATTTTAATGTGTAATTACATTAATAAAATTATAGATCCAATCATTTCTAGATGTGCTGTTTTTAGGTTTGCAAATTTGAGTAAAGAATTGATTATAAATCGGTTAAAATTCATCTCAAAACAGGAGAATTTAAAAATTCCAAAAGAAAAATCTGAAAAGTTCTTTGATACTCTTTATTTTATTTCAGGTGGAGATTTAAGAAAAGCAATCAACACGTTACAGATGTCTGTTGCCCTTGAATTGGTAGATAATTTAGATTTAGATGAGTTATTCAAGATTTCGGGGTATGTTGATAACGACACAATGGACAAACTAATTGCTAACTTAAATAATCGTCAAATAGGAAAGATAAAAGATCTTCTAAGTTCAATTGAAAATTTTGACAGCCGAAATTTTATTCGCCAAATTGTTAAAATTTTACCAAGACTTGATATAAAACAAGATAAACATTCTTTAATTAATGCATTTATTGGTGAAATCGATTATCGAATAAGTCAAGGTGCAGATGAAAAGATTCAGATGACTGCTTTACTATCAGAATTAATCGCTAATATGAAAAATAAACAATTTCATGAGGGTAGGATAATTTGACAGAAAATATCCCAATATGGAGGATCAAGTATTTACCTAAGACTCTCGATGAAGTTTCTGGAAGATCTGATGTTAAAAATCGATTAAAAGAATACATTAACAGTGAGAATTTCCCACATTTACTATTACTTGGATCAGAAGGTATTGGTAAAACTACGATGGCAAAATTATTCTGTCAAGAATTCTTGGATTCATTTTTTGAACCTAACTTTAAAATTGTATATGCTGACGTTCCTCTAACAAGTGAAGAGCGTAAGAAGGCTCGAACGGAAGCACATTATTCAACCAGTAAAATAGGTCGTCTGGCAGGAAAAACTATCACAACTCCAGCATTTATTCAAGTAAAAATCAAACCATTCGTAAGAATAAAAGCATTAGGGGATGTCCCTTTTAAAATATTGATCGTGAAGAATTTTGAGGCTCTAGGATCTAATCAGCAAGGATTTAGAAGATTGATGGAAAGTTTTGGTTCTAATTGTCGCATGATACTAATATCACATAACATCTCGGGGATAATAGATCCCATTAAAAGTAGATGCCAACTTATAATGATTCCTCCTGTAGCTATGAAAGAATTCAAGACCTTAATTGCAAGTGTCGCTAAAATTGAAAATTTAATGATAGATAACGGAACTATAGAACATTTGTATAAAATTACAAATGGTAAAATAGCAAAAGCAATAGATTTACTTCAAATTGCTTCAATCAGTGATAACAGCGTGAGTATTGATACTCTATATGAAAATTCAATGGTGTTTCAAAAAAATTTGATTCGGAGCCTTCTATTAATGACTTTGAAGGGAAAATTTCATAAAGCGAGAGAATTATCTCGAAAGATTCAATCAAATTATAAATATAGTGTTCACGAATTATTTTTGCTCCTATACAATGAGTTAACGAAAATTCCGCTCAGTACATATGAATTTTCAAATCTCATTAATATGATAGCAGATGCAGACTTTCGTGCGATAGATGGCAGAGATTCGGATATACAAATCTCAAATCTGCTCTCTAAGTTATGTTACTATTCAGAATTTTTATAGGAGAAGAATATGAGTGAATTTACATTAAATAAATTGCCTTGGGTTGAAAAATACAGGCCTAAATCCATGAGTGAAATGGCTCTCCCTTCAGCTAAATTAAAAAGACATAAAATTGACTTAGCAGAAGAATTGAGAAAATTTATTAAGACCTTCTTCCGAGAAAAGAGAGCAATAAATGAGAAAAATAGGAATCTAAAATCATTTAACCGCATTCATGGTGAAAAAGAACAAAAAAAATTAGTAAAATTATCTCCAAATAAAGTAGCAATATTGATGGAAGGACCACCTGGTGTAGGAAAGACCTCTATAGCTGTCTCTTATACACATCTGACGC
>JAGXNU010000107.1 GCA_019894815.1 Promethearchaeota archaeon | reverse complement strand
CTTGTTCTCCAACTTGTGTGATTAAATGTTCAAATTTAATTGTTGATGAAAAAGGCAATCATATTACATCCAGCTTAGAATATGAGACAATGTGCTTGAATGGAACTAATTTAATGATTAATGATCTTGATAGTTTAGCTAATATAGACCATTATTGCGATGATACTGGGATAGATACAATTGAATATGGCGGGACTTGTGGTGTTGCCATGGATTGTGGTAAAATTGATTGGGGAAATGCTCAAAAAGTCATACAAATTTTGGATAAAGAGATCAGAAGAAATACTGAAACAGGAAAATTATATGGTAATGGTGTAAAACATATAGGTACCAAACTTAATGCCAAAAGAATTCCTGAAATTAAAGGACAAGGCATATCTGCCTATGACCCAAGAGTAATGAAAGCCATGGGTGCTACCTATGCTACGACTCCAATGGGTGCTGATCATACTAGTGGTGCCGCAATTGTTGGGAGAATTCCTAGACAAGGGAAAGAATATGGGGAATACACTGACATTGAACATAAATTAGATTTATCCTTCGAACTACAAGTTTATACAGCCGTTATGGATACAGTGGGATGTTGCTATTTCATAGGTCCTAGTTATGAAAACATGTCTATCCTTGCTAAAGTTATTAATGCAATGCATGATCTACAATTAACCAAGGAAGATGTCATTAATATAGGAGTAAGTGTTTTAAAAACTGAAATAGAGTTTAATAGGAAAGCGGGAATTACTCAAGAAAATAATGACGTACCGGAGTTCTTTAAAACCGAAGCTTCTCAACCCCTGAATTTGAAATTCTCATTTACCAAGGACGATCTAAGAAACTTCTGGGATAGATTAGAAAACTATACGTTTTAATTTATATCTTATTTTATTTTTTAGATTTTAATATCGTAATTTCATTATTTCATTTAATTTTAATAGAGGCAATAATTATGAGAAACATATAATTAGACGATGTAATGGTATATGGAAAAAACTAGAATAATTGAAACTAAAATTGGAAAAGTCCAAGGCATTATTGAAGAAAATACAGAAATCTTCAGGGGAATCCCATATGCTGAAAAACCAGTTGGAGAATTACGGTTTAAACATCCATCTCCTCCTAAAAAATGGGATGGAATTTTACAAGCTGATGATTTTGGACCAAATGCTCCTCAACCTAGTAGCAGTGCAAAATGGCTATTCGGGCCAGATAGGGAATATAGTGAAGCAGAATGTCTCACTTTAAATATATGGACTCCAAAAACAGACGATCAAAAACGTCCAGTAATGTTCTGGATACACGGGGGAAATTATGCCTTTGGTAATTCTGCTCAAGCGAATTATGATGGGATACCCTTAGCTAAAAGAGGGGATATCGTTATTGTAACGATTAATTACCGTTTAGGTCCTTTAGGATTTTTGGATTTACCAAATATCGATAAAAACATAGGATTAGCAGATTGCATAATGGCTTTAAGTTGGGTTCATGAAAATATTGAGAATTTCGGAGGAGATCCTAATAATGTAACAATCTTTGGAGAATCCGCTGGAGGAAATGCCGTAATAACTTTGCTCACGATGCCCAAAGCCAAGGGATTATTTCATAAGGTAATTGCTCAAAGTACAGCGATTTAATACTCTTCAGATCAAAAACTAGGCTCCAAAGACCTCCTTTCAAAACTAAAATTAGAAATGGATGATTTAACGGCTCTCCGAGAAGTCCCTGTAAAAAAAATAATCCGGGCGCATAATAAAATGATTTTTGAATACATGCAAAGCAACAAATCAACTGCATTTATTCCTACAGTAGATCAAGATTTAATTCCGGAAAAGCCAATTAAAATGATCTCCAATGGTTATGCAAAGGATATCCCATTACTAATTGGAACCAATAAAGACGAAGTTAAATTTATGCAAGCATTAATCCCTAACCCTACTGATTATGACTCAAATAATTTAATAACTGATGTTAATAGAGTCTTATCAGATTTGAACGAGGATAATAAAAAAGCAGAAGATCTAATCAATGCATATATTGAAGGTAGAAAAGATAAACTATCAACCGAACCCTTAGAAATACGTGATGCTATTATGACAGATATTGTATTTCGTATCCTATCAACACGTTTAGCAGAAATACAAAAAAAGCATCAACCAAATACTTACATGTATTTATTTGAATGGCCTTCACCATGGATGGATGGTAAATTGGGGGCTCCTCACGCTATTGAAGTATCTTTTGCTTTTGGTACATGTGATAAACCAGGAACAGAAGTTTATTGCGGGAAAGGAAAGGATGTTGAAGAATTAAGCTCGAAAGTAATGGATTCATGGATATCATTTGCAAGAACGGGTAACCCTAACCATGAAAACATTCCCAATTGGCCTCAATATGATTCCGAAAAACGTGCGACTCTAATCTTCGATAAAAATATTAAAGTCGTAAATGCTCCTTTAGAATTGGAACGTAAAGCTTGGGATGACATAGATATATCCCTTATATAATTTAATCAATTAAGTTGTTATATATAATTTAAATATCCTTTTTTCTTCATTATATTCTCAGAAACCAAAATTAATAAAAGACCTATTAAAGTTAAGTGGATTGGAAGAATTATAAATAAAGCATTATTATTCCTGCTTACTATAAAAGAGAATAAATTTAATATTAAATTTCCAATACCACTTATGGTAAAATAATATTTCTTAATCCTATATATTGACAAGGAATAATGCCAGCACACGATATTCAAAAAAGATGATAAAATAGATATAAAATACAAACTGAAAAAGTTAAATCCTAAATTTTTATTAAAAGAATAAATATATCCTACTAAAATCAGTATTAAGGATAAGACCAGAGTTACTATGAAAATCACCAAATTATATTTAATGAAGAAACCTTGTTCAGTTTTTTTCATGATACTCATTGATAATAGAGCTAATGTAAATATCAGATATAGCACAAATAAGATTATATCATATATTATCATAAAATTAGCTAAAATCGATAAAATAATACTTATTAGAATACTTGTTGATCCGATTAGTCGAATAATTGTTTCAACTTTACCCTTGACTGACATTTACTTCCTTTTTAATATTTAAATTATACTTAATTACATGAATATATATTTTTAAATAGATAAAAGAGTAATCACAATTATACTCGAAATAGTTAATATTATCAATTAAAATAATCCTTCTAAGCTTATAAGTTGATTAAAATGGAAGTTAATAAAATATTGAATAAATTAATAGAAATTGTTGGAAGTGAATTTGTATCAAATAATCCCGCGGATTTATATATTTATTCCCAAGATCCAGGGGCATCAGAACCTCGTCCAGTTGATTTCGTTATATTACCAAAAAAGGTTGAAGAGGTTCAAAAGATCGTTAGATTAGCAAATCAAGAAAAAATTCCGATTATTCCAATGGGGGGCGGATTAACTTTGAGTGGACTCGTCATCCCGAATCGTAGGGGAATTGTAATGGATATGAAACGCATGAATAAAATAATTGAAATTAGTCCATTAAACCGTTATGCTCTCATAGAGGCAGGAGTTACTTCCGGACAGTTATTAGCTCATTTAAATAATAATCATCCAGACTTACAACCACCGATTCCAGACGCACCTCCTTCAATTACAATTGCAGGTAATGCATTAATTCACGGTTCTGGGTATCTTTCTCAAAAATATGGAGATCATGGTTCCATGATAAATGGATTAGAAGTTGTACTTCCTGATGGAGAAATCTATAAATTTGGATCCTGTGCTCTTTCTGATTACTGGTTTACAAGAGGACCTATTCCTGATTTTATTGGTTTATTCATTAGTTCATTTGGTACAATGGGTATTGTTACAAAGCTCTCTATTAAATTATTTCCTAAACCTAACATGAGAGATATAGTTTTTGGGCTGTGTAAAGACCCAAGTGTGCTCCCCGAATTAATTTCAAACATTACATATGCAGATGTAGCAGAAGACATTTTGCTTGGCATTCAGGATAAACCAGATTGGATGAAAGGTTATACTTTTATTATCGTTTATATAACGGGCGAGACTGAAGAGGAGTTAATTAATAAAACTAAAATCCTTAAGAAAATGTATCGCAAAGCAAAATCAAGATACATGAAAGTTCCAAAAAGAATAGAAGAGGTTTTTCTTGAAAAACCTCAATTCGCTGCTAAAGCAGCAGATTTTAGGAAAGGTGGAGGGTTCGAATACGTTGGAGCCTTTATACCTCTTCAATTAATTCCTAAAATGATTCAAATTGGTACAGATATTTCATTAAAACACGGAATTATTCCTACATTGGGTGCTAGGCTAATTGGGCAAGGTCATTCTGCGATGTTCTTTATATCCTATTCTTTTAATCGAGCAGATCCTAAAGACATGAAAAATGCAAGAGATGCTCTACATGAAACGAATAAAGCAGCTCTTGAGATTGGGGGCATTCCGTGGAAAGCAGAAATAGCAGGACAACAATTAATAATGGAAAAAATGGATCCTAATTATAAAAAACTATTAAAAGGCATTAAAAATTTGATCGACCCGAATGGAATCATGAATCCAGGTAATTGGGAGGTGAAATAATCATTTCTGCAAACTTAGAAAAAGATTGGAAAGATATAGTTCATAGATGCTTTAGATGCGGGTATTGTAAATTTACTCATGATTATTCTGATTTTAATTGCCCAAGTTATAAAAAATATCGTTTTGAAACATATTCAACAGGGGGTAGATTATGGCTAATTTATGGTTTAATAAGTGGGGAGTTGGATTGGAATAAAGATGTAGCAAATGTTTTATATGCGTGTTCTACCTGTGGAAACTGCTCTGAAAATTGCCGATTTGATAAATTTAATGATCTATTAGTGGATATAATTGAAGCTGCACGAGAAGAAGCAGTTAAAAATGGCTATTGTCCTGAAAATCAAAAAGCTTTAGTTGAACGCATCAAGAATACTGAAATGTATAATCCCTATGGTGAGAAAAATTCTAATAATGAAGCTCTAAAAGAAGAATATGATTTACCTGATGAAGCAGAATGGGTTTATTATATTGGATGTACATCGAATTATAGGCAAAAAGAATTACGAGATGCTACATTAAGGTTTCTTAAAAAAGCCAATATAAATTTCACTCTTATTGATGAACATTGTTGTTGTAGCCCTATTATAAGAACTGGACAAACTGAATGCGTTAAAGATTTTATTAACTATAACATGATGAAAATTAGAGAAACTGGCGCTAGTAAGGTGATTACTAGTTGTGCTGGTTGTTATAGAACAATGAAATCTGATTGGATTAAACATGATGACTCTACCGATATTGAAATTTTCCATACGGTTGAACTCATAAACGATCTTTTAAACGAGGGTAAATTAAATTTCAAAACAGAATTTAATCAAAAAATAACATATCACGATCCTTGTCATCTAGGGCGTCACATGAAAATGTATGAAATTCCACGGGATATTTTAAATCGCATACCTGGAGTCGAATTAATCGAGATGGAAAGAAATCGCGGTAATGCATGGTGTTGCGGAGCCGGTGGTGGTGTAAAAATTGGATACCCGGAGTGGAGCGTGGAAATTGCTAAAGAACGCCTTGAAGAAGCTAAAAAAACCGATACAGCCTTAATCTCTTCAGCTTGTCCCTTTTGTCGAACTAACTTAAATGACGCGAATCAAGAATTCGAAATGGGCTTTGAAATTTTAGATATAATAGAAATTATCGACAATTTGGATTATGAAATTACTAATTCAAATTGATAGTAATTAACTTTTTTTCTCTTCCAATTTTTACTTCTATAATCATATAGTTCTATAAATAGGTGGTTAAATGCGACTTGGAGCCCACATGAGTGTTGAAGGAGGGAAATATAAAGCTTTAGAGAGGGGAAAACAGCTAAATTGTGAGTCAATTCAATTATTCATCAGAAGTGTTCGATCATGGAATGCTAAACCATTAGAACAAAAGGAAATAGATGACTTTATTGAGAAAAGAAAAGAATTGAAGACAATTTGGCCTGTTATTTCACATAATAGTTATTTAATCAATCTTGCAAGTATAGATGAAGAGAAACTTGCGAAATCATATGATGCGATGCTTGATGAATTAAATAAAGCTACATTATTAGGTATCGAATATGAAAACATGCATCCTGGAGTCATACCTAAAGTAGACAAAAATAGAATAACTAAAGAAGAAGCTTTTGATCAAATCACGATGCATCTAAATCGTTTAATTGAAGCAACTAATAAATCAAAAATCAAAATACTATTAGAAACTACAGCTGGGCAAGGTCAAGGATTAGGAAATAAGTTTCATCACTATAAATATATTATAAATAAAATACAAAATAAGAATAGAATAGGAATTTGTTTTGATACTGCTCACTCTTTTGCTGCTGGATACGATTTTCAGACAAAAAAGAAATACGACGAGATGTGGGATGAATTTGATGATATTGTTGGTTTGAAATATTTATTTGCTTTCCATTTAAATGACACTGAAAAAGATTTAGGCTCAAGAATTGATCGTCACGCTCACATAGGACAAGGAAAGATCGGTAAGGAACCCTTTGGGTTCTTTTTAAATGATGAAAGATTTAGAGATCATCCCGGAATTTTAGAAACACCAAAAGGGAAATATATGAAAGAAGATGTTATGAATTTAAAAGTTCTAAGATCTTTAATAAAATAAAAGAGATTATATATTTCATTTTATTTTTTTAGTTATAATCCTATCCAATCTTTTAATGGGTTTTTTATAATAGGACCTAAAGATTGAAAAGAAGCATGTTTAAAGTGTGCATCACAAGTGTATAAAATTTCAACTTCTTTATAAAGTGGTAAAACACAAAGATAATCCCAAATATGTATTCCACTTTGCTTACTAAAATTTATTGCTTGTTCTATATCTATAGGAGTAATCTGATACCAATCCATAAATTTCCCATGTATTAATTGAAAACAATATGTTTGTACAAATTTATGAGGTAATCGCATCCCTCGAAATCCTAAAACATGGTATATTTCACACAATTGGTGATATGTCATTGAGATTCTATCTTCGTTAATTTTTTGTTTTATAAATTCGCTAGATTGTTTATGTAGCTCAAGAGCTTTTTTAAAATCTAAGTTATTAACGAATTTAGAATTATCTGAACTTTTTGGGCAAAAATCCATAGTTCTGTATCAATAAAAATTTTGATATTAATCACCTATAT
>JAGXNU010000106.1 GCA_019894815.1 Promethearchaeota archaeon | reverse complement strand
ATGATATACTAACTCGTAACTTGAAGCGCATTCACGATTTTGGAAGTGGGGAAATAATAATTCGGCACTTGGTCATGCCTAATCACGTGGAATGCTGTTCTAAGCCAATATTAGATTATATAGCAAGAGAGATTCCGAAATGCGTTGTAAACATAATGGGTCAATATAGACCCGAATATTTGGCTCATGAATATCCTGAAATTAATCGTAGGCCCACCACTCAAGAAATTAATGAAGTAAAAAATTATGCTGAAGATTTGAATATTCTGTACAAACCAGTATCATGAACAGCAAAGTCTAAAAACAATCAAATACTTCATTGTTCATCTGTTTATTAAATTTATAATGTATTTTTGAATTAGGATATGAGTTGTAATGAGCTTTAAATTAGAAGACGTAAAAGGTTTAGGTAAAAAAGCTGACGTTCTCGTAGAAGCTGGTATTGATTCAGTAGAAAAACTTGCTGCTTCGAATGTTGATGACTTAATAGATTTAAAGGGGATTGGGAAGGCTTCTGCAGAAAAATTTATAGAAAATGCAAAAAGTTTACTTGATAGTAGTAGCAAAGAAGGATCTGATGAAGACTCAACTCAATTAGACACTTCAGCTGATCAAGTAGATGATAAGAAAGCAATTGAAGAAGAAATGGCGAAATTGCAAGAAAAGCGAAAAAAATTAGAAGGCAAGAAGGTTGAGAATGGTGATTTTGTATTAGTAAAAATTACCGGAAAAACTCAAAAAGGGACGATTTTTCGAGTTTCATCCGAAGAAGATGCAAGGAAATCAGGGATCTATGATGAAGAAAAAGCAAAACAGGGCTATTATACACCTGAATTTGTTATCGCTGGAAAACCTGGTTTTTTGAATGAAGGTCTTACTGAAACTGTGGAAAGTTTGAATTTTTTTGAGAAAAAATCTGTAAGAATTCCCCCAACAAAAGCATTTGGAAAAAGAGATCCGCAAAAAATAGAACGAATAGGAATCAACAAGTTCAGGAAATTAAACGACGGAAAGAACCCTGAATATGGTCAAGACTTTGTGAAAAAGGGAACAGGACAGCATGGTACTGTAACCAGAGTAGATCAAGGAAAGGTTGTGGTGGATTATAATCACCCATTAGCAGGACAGAGCATTGATTACAACATAGAGGTAATTGATATAATTGAGGATTTCAATGATAAGATTGAATACTTCATGGTTGCAAAGGGTATTCCAAAAGAAAATATATCTGAATTTACTTTATCCCATGACACTAAAAGTAAAGATCTTGAAATTATTATTCCGAAGATGTTCTTATTTCAAAATCTGACTTACGTGAAATTTGGATTAGCAATGGATCTACAAACACACATGGCAGATGATATCAATAATGTTAAATTTATTGAAATCTATGAAAAAATGGCTGTACCGACATTACCTGCTGCAACAGCAGACTCAATCGAACAGAAAGTTGGAGAATTTGAAAAAGAACAAGATGAGTCAGAAGAAAAACAATAATCAAGCGCGCTTTATCCTTTTAACTCTTTATTTAACATATTCGTTTAAGATCAATTGACACACTTCTTTTACAGGATCTACACTACAATTCCAGTTAGAAAATTCAGGAAAAGACCCTGGATCTACAACATATAATTTATTAGTTTTTTCATCTCTAACTATATCTAAATGACCAAACAGCATGTTATAATGATTCTTCCATTGTAATGTGGTATCTATTAAATCTTGAGTCATTTCTATAGCTTTTACTTGCGAATGTTCGTTTGATAATGGAAGCTTTTCATAGACACATACTTTATCATCTATAAAATAAGAAAGGTAATGAATTCCTTGTATATATTTTTCTAAATATATTGGTCCACCAGCGGTAGTTAAATCCTCGGAACTTGTAATGAGTCTAACACCTCTACTTCCAGAACCCATTAAAGGTTTTTGAATGAGGGGATAATCACTTTTCTTTAATTTAGCTTTTAATACCTCAACCATGCCCATGTAAACATTTGGTCCTAATAAGCCAGCATGTTTTATTAAGTAATGAGCTTCGATACGATTTTTATGTCTATAAGAAAGATTTACATTCGGGATTACGGGGATTTTATTTCCATCCAAAAAGTAACCCGCATATAGGAAAAACATGTGCTTCGATTTCAAGATGTAAAAATCATTCTTAAGGAGAGACTGATTGATGTTTAAATTCTCTAAGGTATATAATTCAACAATATGACCTTCTGATTCCAAATATCTCTTGATTTTAGCAGCAAACATTTTATTACGTTTCGATAAAATTCCGATTTTCAAATCATATTTACCTCACATTTTAAGCTTTCGCAATTCTAATCAAATAATCGCCAACTATTTTGACACCATTCTGTATATAATTGAAATTTGGAGAGGAATTGATATCAGTAAGGTAGAAATCACCATTTTTAGATTGAAGAAAATCTATAGACGCAATTTTTAAACCCACAGCTTTTATTGCCTTCAAGGCAATTTCTCTCAGTTCTGGTATTTCTTTGATAATCCTTCTAGATTTCATTTTATCTGGATCGATTAAAAGAGGTATTTGCTTGGAGAAAAAAAGCTCGTCTCCTATACAATACACTTTATATTCCCATTGACTTTTAACGAATTGTTGGTAATACAAATATTGATAATTCTCTTTCCCTCCTTGAGCTTCAATTAAAGCTCTTTCATCACGAACAGTGATTTTTCCTTCCTTCTCTTTGATTAAAGGATTGAAGGCATAATTTTTTTGATCTCGTATATTTTTAACTATGTAATTCTGAAAAGGAGGGTCTTCTCCGATGGGATTCAAGGAAAATTCTGGAACTCTAATCCCAACTTTCTTTAATAACGTGCTATTCAGAAATCTATTATAACATAACCAAATACTCGTTGGTGAGTTGATTATTGGGATGTGGGTTTCACGTTCTATTAGTTTCGCAAGATTTATAACCACATCCCCTTTTGCTTTTATAAAAAAGATGTCTTCTTTGAAATTCATGTTTGAAAAGTCAAGTAAGTATCTTTCTTCAACATAGAGATTAATTTTGGCTTTACCTTGCATGTATTTTAGGAATTCTGATACTTTTTTTTCCAAATGATATTCGTCGATGATTAACCCAAGCGTTACCAATAAATTAACCCCAAATTCTTATAGTTCAATACCTTGCTTTTTCTTAATTCTATTTATTAATAAATCCCATAGAATTTAAATAAATATAAGTAAAATAAAAAAAATAATTTTTAGTAGTTTTATCTTTCTTCTTGGATTTCTTCCAATGTTTTTCCTTTTGTTTCATACGGTTTAAGTAGTAAGGAGAACAATGGAATAATCATGAATAGACCTCCAATGATCCAGAACATTTCCATTGTTGGAAATGTAGCCAATAAAGCAGATGCTAATAATGGGCCTAATACATATGAGATTCTAACGCCTGTAGCAGCAATTCCAATAGCGGTACTTCTAATCTCTGTTCTAAAAACCTCAGAAAAGTAGACCATGATCCATGTAAATACTATTGGAAAGAAGAAATATGCACACCAGAAAGCAATAGGAGATCCTGTCAACCCGAGGAAAGTAAAACTTAGAACTGAACCAACACAACCAACGATTAAAGTTACCTTTCGCGAGATTTTATCCATGATCACGCCTGAAGTCAATGCTCCTACTAAAATTAATAATCCTCCGATTAATAAGATAGTACTCCATTGAGCTGCATATTCTGTTCTAACAGATAGATAATAATATCCTCCCCAAGATGATCCAAGTTTGAAAGAGATAGTCCAGAGCCCATATACAAGAGTACATATTAATATATAGGTCCAATCTTTTTTGTTAAGAGATTTGATTGCTTTTTTGATTTTAAGCTTCTCATGATCCCTTTTGGCGTGGTTATCTGTCCATCTTTGGGTTTCTTTGAGTTTACACCAAGGAATAAGTAGTACTAGTACTATTATTCCAAATATCCCATAAGTCCATCTCCAACCGAGACCATCAGCAATGCGAACACCTAAAATTGCATAAAGTGGTAATAGGCTAACTAATGTTGCGATACCTCCATAAAGGCCCCTTTTTTTCGCTGGAGATTCCTCACTCACGACCACCTCCCAAGTATTTGAAAGAGTGGCAGTAATCACGATTGAATACCAAATAAAAAACAAGAAGACGTTTTGGGATAGGAACACTATGAGTAACGCGGGAATACCCATTACAAGCATTAAAACTAGAACTCCTTTTTTCCTTCCAAAAGCATCAAAAAACCACGCTAAGAAAAATACAGCAAAAGTAACAATTCCAAATAATGCTTGAATAAGAGCAAATTCAGTAGCTTCCATTGAAAATTCATCTAAAATATAAGGAATCGCAACATTCTCCATTAAGTTCAGATTATTGTCAACCATTCCGACTAAACCCATGAATACAACAATAAACCATTGATATCTACCAGATCTTAAATTTGAATCTTGTTCTTCTTCCTTATTTTTAGCTAATGCGTCAATTTTCGACATATTCTTTTACATAATTGCATTAAATAAAAACCTTTTTAGCTTTAATCTGTTTTAAAAAGAGAGATCTCCTAAAGAAATCATCATTAAGGCGTCAACTTATCAATATATTTATATACTTTGTTTAGTTTAATAAAACTTAAACTGAAGGGTTGTTTTGGCAAATAATTTTGGCAAATAATTTAAAAAAGTTATACATTGGAGCCATTTGTAATAGAGATATTGAAGTTTTAACAAAAATTAAATCATTTTTGCTTAAAAACTATAACATCGCTCTGATCAATTTTATGAAAACAGGATTAGATTCGTTTAATGCGAAATATCTTGAGAAACGCTTGAAAAAGTATCCGGTTGTCTTTTTAATCGTAAAGCTAACAACTCAAGAAGAAAATGAAATTGTATATAAGGCCGTGAAACAAGTTTCTCCCAATATACCCATTCTAAATTCTTTGGATTCAGTTAAAATATGCGAGAGCAGAAAAGCGACATTTCAATATATTGAAGGAAATTGTAAGAAAGTAAATATTCCAAAGACCTACAATACTCTCCAACAAGCAGATAGTGCGTTAACAGATGGAAATGAAATTATTATCAAACTAGATGCTCATAATATACCAAATTTGCCGAAAAATGAAAGAATTATAGGGATCGCTAAGAATAAAGAAGAACTACATGCCTTGATAAATGGCTATAATGAAAGCGAGTTATTCTTACAAGAATATCTCGGGGCGTATGAAAACGTTAATAAAGCTTATGTTATAGGACAATGGATTGTTTCAATTACCTCTCATAATCGATTACAAAAAAATGATAATTTATCACCATTAGAATTGATGCATATTAGAACTCTCATTGATGAAAAGCTTAAAAGGAGAATCATTAGAATTGGGCGCAAATTGGGCATGACAATTTATGGTGTTGATTATATAAATACCAAAGATGGGGATTTTATTGTTGATATTAATGATTTCCCTAGTTTTCGAAGCATTCCTGAAGGTATTAGCTTGATAGCAGATCATGTTTACAATGTAATTAGCATGAGAGAGCAACTTAATAAGGGACTAATAAAAGTTAAAAGTCAATATTAAATCAGATATGGTTATCTTTCTCTCTTTCCTTGTAAAAACTCAGTTAATCTTTCTTTAGCTTCATGATCCTCTAATTGCTCTGGAGGATGTTTGTTAAAAAAGGAACAGGCGGATTGTAAAACACCACCTACATGTCGATCTTTCGCAATTTTTGAAACACGAATACAATCAGCGATTATACCTGCAGAATTATTTCCATCCTCTACAAACATTGTGATATCAACCCTAACGGGAGCTCCTCCAAAAATCCGCCCTTCCAATCTCATGTATGCTTCCTTTTGATTCTTTAAAAAGGGGATGTAGTCAACTGCAGAAATTCGACAATCTATTTCATCCCTATTTGGTAGTCTAGAAATTACGGCTTCTGTTTTTGACTGTCGTTTTCCTTCTTCATATACTAATCGCCCATCTGGTTTTGGAGTAAGTAAATTGCAAAAATCTGAAGAACCTCCCCAATCTAATTGAATTGTTTTATCAAGTATGGCTCCTCGCATGGGAAAAAGGTTCGCTAAAGAACGGTGTATTATAGTAGCACCGATTTGAGATTTAACATCATCACCAATGATTGAAAGATTTAACTCTTCCGCCTTAACTATGAGCTGTGGATCTTTAGCAACATGAGAGGGCATTCCGTTGATAATACATGCGCCTGCTTCTAAAGCGGCATTAGCATAATATTTTACAGCTTCGTGGCATCCTGTTGGAAGGAGAATCACTACTACATCTGCTTTTCTCTGTTTTAATTCATGAACAATATCTGATTCATCCTGATTTTCATCTAAAGGAATTATTTCCCTTATATTGCTGTTTAAACCATCCAGAACAGGTCCTTTAATTACAGGTGCATTCAAAAAAGTTGGTTTAAATAATTCCATGTTGCAATTTGGTTCACTAAATATTGCTTCACTTAGATCTTGTCCTACTTTATTAGCATTTACATCTATACCTAAAACAAATTCAATATCACTCACTTTATATTGCTTAATTTCAGGTAACAATCCTAAAATTTTATCGGGATTTTTCTTGTAATTTTCTACGCCTTGTACTAAGGCACTTGCAACATCTCCGATACCTATTAAAACTGTTTTGATCGTATTCGCCATAATATTTTCAACTAAAGTATAATAGTTAAATCATATTGAAATATTTTATAGAAAAAAAAGCCTCCTTATTAGGATTATGACAATTTTAATATTATGGAAGTTATCCATGATAACTATAGCTATTGCAAATATTAAAAAAAAAATTAATGATTTTATTTTATTTTAACAGTTTCTTTTACCTTTAAGAATAACGGAATTGAAGCCATGAAAAATACTGGTCCTAAGACAAATATCCAAGAAATGCCAAATATCGTTGCGATGATCCTTCCTGCAAACGAACCAACGATTTGAGAAAGTGTATTAACAATGTTAAAGATACCCGTAAATTTTCCACGTTTTTCATTAGGGAGTAAATCTTGGGACCACGCATTAAGAGGAATGAGTAATGATAATACTCCAACTAATACAAATGGCAGACTAAATATAAATAAGATCTTGTTGACAAATATCCCCGCAAATGGCATTGTAAAGAATCCAATACTGACAAGTAATATGGATAAAGGTACAAATTTTTTTCTTCCAAATTTATCTGCAGCTTTACCT
>JAGXNU010000105.1:284-7245 GCA_019894815.1 Promethearchaeota archaeon | reverse complement strand
TTAAAGAAGAAAAGGTCTTTTTAGTAGGATCAATACGGTTTAAAGATATTTTCATCAAGATCGAAACTATATTACAAATAATTTATGGTAAACTAGTTGGAATCTGTTCGGTGGATGGATTGTTAAATAAAGAAAAATTCTCAGCTAAAGAATGGGATAAATTACAACTAATTGCTCTTAAAAAATTAGAAGATCATGACGCAATTTTAGTTTTGGATGTTGATGGATATATCGGAGACCAATCTAAGGAAGAGATAGAATATTTTACTTCTAAACTAAAGCGTCCTGTATATTGGCTATCAAAGTTAAGGAAAGATTAACTAATAATTCTAATTTTTTGAGTCTAATCCTAATTAAAAATCAATAATTCCCCAAACTCACAATAATTTAAAGAGATTAAAGAGTTTTTTTCAATATAATAAATTCAAATAATTAAGAGAGAACAAGAAAGGTCAAAATTCAAAATGGAAATGTTCCAAATACTTTGGGACGATCAAAAAAAGTTGTTCTTAGAATTTGAGAAGGACGACGAAGAAAAGGATTTATATCTCCCAGAACGGATAAAGTATATTAACATACAATTCGAGATATCTAAAATCATTAATCAAAATATTTCATCTAGGCAGCCTCCCCTTCTTATTTCAGTCAAGCGTATTTATCATTCCAATGAGTGTTTATCATTTGCCATAGACTTAGATGATTTTGTTACCATTGATGATCTTCAAATCAAAGTCCTTAGTGTAATAATCTTCTTATTTTCAGGACAAAAGATTGAATATAGCTTTTCAGAAAAGTTCAAATTAGCAGATATTTGGATGAATGAAGACTGTTATGTAGGTTATCAACTTGAAGATCTTAGTTTAAGGAGAACTCTTAAAAGCACAATTACTCATGAAAAGGTAGTCGTTCAAGTGCAAAAAGATTATGTAAATAATAGAGAAAAAAAAATAACCATTATAGAGAAAAAACAGATTGAAAATGTAATGGACAGCGACTCTATATCTTCATTAATTCAAGAAAATAATAGCACGCTTAAAGTGATTGCAAATGAATTGAAAAATCTGACCACTGTTTTGAAGAGTGTCTCATTTAATGCGGGAACAAATTATTTACCCTCTGGACCGCCTGTAAGATCCAGTTCTGGACCAGGAATTGAACGGATTAAAAGACCTTCATCAATGCCTTCTTTAGTAGGGGGGACCTCAGCTAAAGTGATGGTAATAAGAGAAATGAAATCCGTATTTCAAAAAAATATTGAAGAAAATTCAGATTTTAATATACAAATGCTCCTAAAACCAATGAGTGAAGAAGAACTTAGCAAGATCATGCTTAGTGAAGAGGAATTGCTGAAGAAAGAAGAAATTGCAATTCAAAATCAAATTGAGAAGTATGAAAAGGCTCAAGAAAAAGATCTTGCTTTGGAAGACTTAAGAAAACCTGAGTGAATCCAATCTATATAGTAATTGATCCCTAAATAAAGTTCAATTCAATCCCGTTCTTTGTATTTATTTTCAATTTAAAAAATTGAAAATTTTTAATAATCATACATTATATCATAGATTTGGAGTATTATAAATAATTCAAGGTTTCACACACACATAAAAAAAGATGGACCCCCCATGTTATTAAATTATTTTATTGGCACTGCTGGAAGCGGTAAATCAACGATAACAGGTGAATTAAAAAAATATGTCATTAATCGTAATCCTGAAATAAGTGCTATCACTATTAACTTGGATCCTGGAGCTAAAAAAGTGCCGTACGTACCAGACATAGATATACGAGACTATATAATTCTAGATGAAGTAATGGAAAAGTATGAACTGGGACCGAACGGAGCAATGATTTTAGCATCAGATTTAATGGTTAATTATTTGGATGATTTAAAAGATGAGATAGACGAATATAATGCAGATTGGGTATTCGTTGATACAGCGGGTCAACTTGAACTATTTGCATTTCGGGAAACAGGACCATTAATCGCCAGTTCATTGGGATTTGGTTCGATTCAAAAATCAGTTTCATTTTTATTCGATTCAAATTTTGTCCTCCGACCTAATGGTTTTATATCGACTCTATTATTGGCTGCCTCGGTCCAGTTTAGATTTCGTGAAATATCACAAATCAATGTTCTTTCAAAAGTAGACTTGATAGATGAGGATCAAATTGATATGATTGTTAACTGGAGTCAAGATTTTCAAGCTCTTGGGGATTCTACTAATGAACGAGAAAGTGGATTAATAAGGGAATTATCCATGTTAATTTCTGATGTATTTTCACAATTAGGTTCCACCTCAGAATTAATACCAATATCCGTAAAAGAAGAAAATGGTATAGAATTATTATTCGCTTATCTTCAAAGAATTTTTGATTCTGATGAGTCAAAGTTTTATTAAGAAAACTTCACAGAAATAATATATCAATACATTTTAAATTCAAAGATGAAAATTATAGGTCCTTGTGCGGGAATTGGCTCTCGAATGCGTCCTTTTACGTTGAGTAAACCTAAAGCATTCATAACAGTTGCAGGAAAAACCGTTTTAGGGCATATTCTTGATAGATTTAATGATATATTTGAAGAAAATATTGAATTAATATTAATTGTTGGATATAAGAAAGAGCAAATGGCTGAATTTGTAAATAAAAACTATAGCGATAAATTCAAGCTTACTTTTATCGAACAACACCCCCGCGGCTATATGGAAGACATTCCATACTTTTGGGGCATGGGAGAATCTATTTATTTGACAAAATCACGATTCACTAAAAGTTCTTTCGAAACAAAAGAAGATGATAAGAGAGAAGGAGCTTTGATTTTTCTCGCAGATATGATCCCCATAGAGGAATATTCTAAGTTACTCTATCGTTATTTTGAATCTGATGTTGACGGAATAATAACTGTTTGGGAAGTTCCTAAAGAAGAAGCTAGCTCATATGGTGTAGTTGAGTTAGATAAAAACTCAAATATAATAAGATTGGTGGAAAAACCTAAGGATTATGTATCTAATTTAGCGATTGGGGGATTTTATATATTTTCTAATTCTGTAATGGAAGCTCTATTCAGACGTCTAAAATTTTATTTAGATCAAAGAAATGATGATTCAAAAGAAATATACTTAACTCAAAGCTTGCAAGACATCATAAATGAGGGATTTAAAATAGCTGCGATTAATTTAAAGAAAGGCATTTTAGATTTTGGAAAACCTATCGAATTGCTTAATGGTAACCGATTTTTATTAGACAACCATAATGTTAAAAAAGAAGATTTTAAAAAATTGAACATTGTATTAGAAAAGTCATATTTGAAGAATCCCGTCCATATTGGAAAGAATACTAAAATTATTAATTCAGTAATTGGACCGCATATATCTATAGGATGCGATTGTCATATCGAAAATTGTATATTGGGAGATTGCGTTATTGAGAAGCACACTTCATTAATAAACGTAATATCATTTAATTCCATTATTGGAAGCAATGTATCGATAGAGAGCATTAGCAAGGATAATTTAATTATTGGAGATAGAAGTATTTATTAGTTTAACTATCAAAACCTTTCTGAATATCCCAACAATTCAAAAGCAAAATTTTGCATATCTTTTTATTTAGAGTAATTATATTCATAGTAGGATTCAAATTCATTCCAATAAATTCAAGAACTTAATTACTATTACAATTAACTATATTCACTAAATGATTAATCATGCTATATACAATCGCATTTGATGTTGCACATAAACCTAGAGGAAGACTCGACGAGAATTTCACTGAATTGAAAGATTTTCTCAATACAAATGGTTTTGAATGCTATAATTTTTTAGAAGCTCCCATTACTCAATTATCTCTCAATCCATATGATGTTTTAGTCTTTGCGTGCCCCGATTTTTCTAAAATATCACCTTTAGAAATATCAGAAATAATTAACTGGGTTCGTGAAGATGGAGGTGGGTTATTGTTATTATCACATGCGGGAGGCGATCGAGGACGAAATAGTAATTTAAGTGAGTTAAGCCAAAATTTTGGCATGTCTTTTGAGAATGACCAAGTGCTTGACGAAACTTACAATTTAGGCATGGAAAATATGCCAATTATTACTACATTTATTCCCCCTCATCCTATTAGTAATGGAATATCATCATTATGTTTTCGATCTGGTTGTTCCCTAATGGTTTTAGGAAACGCAATTCCTATAGTTTCTTCAAATGAGACATCAGAACCTTTTTCATCACCTTTAATTTGTGTATCAGAACCAGATAATGGACGAGTGTGTGCTATTGGTAGTTACGAGATATTTCGGGATAAAATAGGGTGCGGTTTTAATTCCGATGATCATGCTAGTCTAGCTTTTAATATATTTACTTGGTTGGTATCAGAACATAGATTAGATTTAAGAGCGAATGGAGAAATCCCTGACATAACTTCACATCAAGTTAATTCCTCTCAATTTAGTGAAACTCCCTCTTATGATCAATCTACAGAGAATAGAAAAGTAGACATCGATTTTTCAATAAAAATTTCTCGCAAAAGCGAGTTATTCGAATTATTAAAAATCTTTCAAAATCAAATTAATACCATAAAAACTACAGTTGATAAACTTATCAAAACCACTGGAGCATCTGAGGATGAAATTGCTGAACTTAAAGAGAATTTAACACCTCCTCCGATCATTGAACCACCCCTGATAGAACCACCTCCTAAGCACAATCCCCCTAAACAACCTGTAAGTATATTCGATGAACCATCGGATCCTACCCTAACCCAACTACCACCTAAACCTGTTGAACTACAATCTAGCCCCTCAGATATTTTTTCAGAGTTAACTAAAACTCAGAAACCTAAGAAAACAATTTCTCAACCAAAAAAAAAGCCTAAAAAAAGCGAACTACTTTCTCAGAAGAATAGCCTAGAAAGTAAATTAAATACGGTTAAAAATTTGCTTGACTTTGTAGAAAAGAAACATGATGCTGGTGAATTAGATGATGAATCGTATGCGAAAAGACTCAAACAACTAAAAAACGATATAAAGAAAACGCAAACTAAAATAGATGATATTAAAAAGTTATTATAATCACATTAGGATTTATTTAATCTCATTTTTTGGTTTAAACTCATCGGGAACATATGGTTGAGCATGTTTATTAACAATTTCAAAAAATTCCTTATCGGTTACTCCTCTCGTGATTTTTTTCAATTCTTCTTTAATAGTATTAAATGATTCCCTAAGTTCTTCTTTTGAAGTTTCTTCGTGTTTCTTCTTCACTTCTGATACTATCTTCTTAATTATCTTTTCAGGAATATCTAAATCCAATACTTTTATCTTTTGTTGAAGAGCATGTAAAATAGATTTGGAGCCTGAAAATTTACCGAGATAAAAAGTTCTATGTCTCCCTACTATGCGAGGGTTTATCGGTTCATACGTTAAAGGGTGTGCCAATATTGCTGCGATATGAAGTCCACTTTCATGAGAAAATGCATTGTCCCCAACGATGGGTTTGTATTGAGATAACGGTTTGCAGAAGTATTTTTCACAAACCTCGCTTAGTTCTGGAAGACGAGTTAAATCAATTCCTGTTTCTATATCCATTCTTTCCAAAATTGTAGCAACCTCTTCTAAAGCGGCATTTCCTGCTCTTTCGCCGTAACCGTTTATACATGTATGTGGATAAGTGCATCCATCAAATACGCCAGCAATAGTATTAGCAACCGCTAAGCCAAAATCGTTGTGCGTGTGAATACCCATTGGAATTTCTTTCTTTAGTGGTTTTATAACTTCATTTTTTATTTGCTTAATTAAATACGAAGTAGAAAATGGTGTTAAAACACCTACTGTGTCTCCAAGAACTATCCTTTCTGCCCCAGCTTCTATAGCTTTTTTGAAGACATTTATCAAATGATTAAAATCGCATCTAGTGCCATCTTCTGAAACCCAATTGACTTTAAATCCGTTGTCTTTCGCGTAATGAATGCCTTCTTCAATTATTTCTAGTTGCTGTTCAGGTGTTTGCTTTAAAGTTTTCCTAAAAATTGGAGAAATTGGCATGAAAATAACGATTTCTTTAAGATCTGCATCGATACATGCATCAATATCTTCCTTTTTTGGGCGAGCAATTCCAAGGATAGTAGCATGTTTACAGTTTTCATTTACTATCGCTTTAACGATTTTCTTTTCGGTTTTTGAAACTGCTGGAAACCCAACTGCGATTAATTTAACTCCTATTTCATCCATTAATTTTGTTAAATGGATTTTTTCGTTTAAGTTAAGATAAACAGTAGGACTTTGCTCTCCATCTCTCAAGGTTTCGTCCCAGATACAGACTTTAGAAGGAAGATCAAGTTTTTCCTCTTTAAAAGCAACTTTATTGTAATCATGAAGAAGTTCTTCTAATTCCTGCTTTGTAAATTTATAGCTCATCTTTGATTACTAGCGTGGGCAAATTTATTAATAGTAGAAATTATCTAAAACAAATAAAATTGTTTATTGATTTTTAAGAAGAGAAAGATGGAAATTATATTATTTTATATATAACTTCATCTAATATAGAACCATCCAATTATACATATTTGGTGAAAATTAATTGAGTGAATTTAATCACAAAATCTTAGTTGTATATGTCGATAAATATGGTTATGTTAGCGAAATTGCCGATAATATGTCAAGAAAATTAAGAGAATCTGGTTTAACAGTCGATCTTGTAGATTTAAGACATACAAGGGAGAATAAATGGCCAGCCATAATTGATTATACTGGTGTTATATTAATTTCCGCTGGGAGAACAAAATTGTTGAGTTTTTGGACTGGGAGAGCTAGAAAATTCGCTTCTAATTATGTAGGGCCTCTCGAAAAGGAAATACTAACTGGCTTCTTCAGGAGTGATCCATGGGAATATCAAGGCTTATTAGATCCAGTTAAAACAAAAGAGAAATTCGGTAAAAGTATCTTACAAATATGTAATTTCATTCC
>JAGXNU010000105.1:0-274 GCA_019894815.1 Promethearchaeota archaeon | reverse complement strand
TTCAATGATTTTCGAGATTGGAATCGGATTGAAGAAGTAAGTAAATTATTTGTCAAACAACTACAAAAGGGAAAATCTTGCTCATCTTGCGGAAACTTAGTCCCAGATGAAGCCGAATTTTGTAAGAGTTGTGGAAATAAAATGTAATATGTGAGGATGAAATAAATTGGACTTCGTAACCTTTAGAGATAAAACGTATAATGTGAAAAAAGGAACATTATCATTAAAGAACAAAGGAATTAGTAGCATTTCTGAAATAGAAGGGCTTGAAAAC
>JAGXNU010000104.1 GCA_019894815.1 Promethearchaeota archaeon | reverse complement strand
AGATACCCTTATAATAATGCCGCCTTTAATTGTTCAAAAGCATGAGATTGAAGAAGTTCTTATTAGAATTAGAGATGGTATACAAAAATTAAGAAAATAAAAAAGCTTGATTAATATGTGCGATACGTATGTTGCTTTAGGGAATTGTACTATTTTTGGTAAAAATAGTGATCGTTTAGGAGCGGAAGCTCAATTAATAACCCATGCTCCCAAGATGAGATATTCTAAAGGGGATGTTTTAGAATGCACTCATATTAGCATTCCTCAAGTATCAGAAACTGCTTCCGTGTTATTAAGTCAACCTTACTGGATGTGGGGTTCTGAAATTGGTGCAAATGAGTATAGTGTAGCTATAGGAAATGAGGCTGTTGCAACAAAGGAACCACTTAGTGAAACGGGATTATTGGGGATGGATTTACTACGTCTTGGTCTCGAACGGGGAAAATCTGCCAAAGAAGCATTAGATATTATCATTAAACTACTAGAAACACATGGTCAAGGGGGTGCGCATAATAAAAAAGGACTAAATTATCATAATTCAATGATTATTGCCGATCCCAAAGAAGCATATGTATTGGAAACTGCGGGGAAATGGTGGATAGTAGAAATTGTTGAGGATTTCCGTTCGATTTCAAATAATATTTCAATTAGGGGTAAAGGAGATATGAGAAAAGAAGGAATCATCCAACATGCCATTGAACAAAACTATTGTAATGATGAAGATGATTTTGACTTTAAAATGATTTTCTCACCATCTCAGTTACCCGATGTATTTCCTCTCGATAGTAGGGATGGTTGTTCTTTAAATCAATTAGCTAATAATAGCGGAAAAATTACACCAGAGATGATGATGAACTTCTTAAGAACACATGATCCCGTGAGGATATGCATGCATCAGCGTAATGATCAATCAACGAGTTCTCAGGTTTCAGAATTAAAACAAGGGAATCTTCATTCCGTACATTGGCTAACTGGGAGCACCATGCCCTGTTTGAGTATTTTTAAGCCTCATGTTTTTCCTATAGAAGAAAATGAGATAATTGAAGCAAAAAAATATCCAGAAATTAATCCAAATTGGTTTTGGGCAAAACACTCTGAATTCATAGCTCCTTTTAAGAAAAAACCGAATGTTGAGAATTTAGAAAGAGAAAAATATTACAACAAACTCAGAAAAATTGAAAATGGATTAATAAATGAAGTAAAACAATTAGAACATCAAGAAATGTCAATTTCTTCCGAAGAATATCTTAAAAGAATGAGAACAATTAATAAATCCGCTTGGGAAAAATCCTTTTCCGCAATTGATACATAAATCGAATATAAATTTCATGAATTGATTATATTGGCAAATATTTTTAATATTTTAATAACTGGTTTTGAAAAACAAGGCATTGATAACATATTAAGATTCTTGCAAGATTACGGCCAATTATCACACTTTATTAAAAAAACTGTGAGCACTAAAAAAGAAACAAAAGCAGGGAGTAATAATCCTAAAATTGCTTCAGTTAGATATTTAATTGAAAGCAGTATTTATTCTACAGAACCAGAATACAAAATAGATGATGAAATTTCTCCTGTTATTCCACAAGAAAGTGTACACTTGGTTCTTGGATTAGATCCATTAGAAGTAATGAATAATTTGAAATTGATTTCTGAGCAAACATTAGCCATATTAAATGCTAATCTTAATTCCTACAATGAAAAGAATAACCAATCAGTTGGAGAAATTATTGAATTATTAGATCAGTATGTTAGAAGGACAACATGCATGAATTTCGAAGAACTTGCTCTTATTAAATTCAATAAATCACATCTTGCGAGTTTTATCATGATAGGGGTTGCCATAAAAGAGTTTATTGGTTTCTTTAGAAAAGATTTGGCTTTAAAAATATTATCAAGTAAAAATAATGAAGATCCTAATGTAATTAAATCATTTGAGACAGGTTATAATCTTATTTCTTAATAAATGATAACTTAAAAGACGCTAATTTACCTTTCACAATTTTAATTTCTCTAAATGCTCCTGTTAATTCTGGATTAGAATATCCTCCCAACCCAAGTGCTGGGGTTTGAACAAGAAATGGAGCATTCGCTTCAATATCATTTGGATTAGTATAAAGCTCAGAATATAAATCATAATATATTGCTGCTGGATTTTCTATTTTTTTCAAACTGAAAGGGGGGGCATTTAAGACGTGACTTTTAATCTTAGGATCTTCCAATCTAAATTCCTTAAGTTCATGAGTGTGCCCAGAAAGAGTAAGAATGCAATGATCTTTACAAAAATTGATTAACTTTTCCCAATTTGCTGAAACCGTACCATATTTGACATTGAAATTAAGATCTATTCGAGCTTGTATAGGTTTTTTACCAAGTTTTTTATTGAGGGATTCTTTAAATTCATCAAATTTGCCAATGAAATCATTTTTTGACTTCTTAAAAGCTATACGGTCAAATATACTCAAATTTTTTTGAATATTTACTGGAGGAGCATGAGTTAATAAGAAAGTATTATCGTTCTCTTCAATCTTATTATTTATAAGATATTCCAGAAACTTTATCTGTCTTGTAGAAACTCCAGTAACTGAAGGATGCCCGCTGACAAAATCTCGCAAATTTTTAAAGGAATCCGGACCTGTATTTAGAAAAATAAAAACAGAATTGCCTAATCTTAATGAATAATCTAAAGAACAATTAAATTCTGAAAAATAACCTTTTAGAGCGCGAAAGCTTCTTGTTATAGAGCTGATAGGATTGGCAAATAACTGATCATTAAGAGCAATTGCTTCATTTGCATTTAAACCAATCTTCTTATACAAATTTCCCCATCTAATATCATAATGATAAGGTCGATAATCATGATTTCCTGGGATTGTAAAGATTGGACATAATAACTCTTCTCCTTCAATCATTCCTCTTCTTTTTTTCTGTGGTGAATCTAATATAAATTCCTTAAAAATTCTCCAATTACTATGTTTATAGTTAAAATCAATTAATTTCTTAAGATCTTTTGGTAACTTAGATAATATGGTGAAATCTATTAAATCTCCCGTTAAAACTATAAAATCCAATTCATTTTGCAGTACTTTTTTATTCATTAATCTAACAAATTTTTTAAAATTATTATTAGGATTAATAAATCTTTTATGGAGAGGTTCAATTCTTTGTGGTTTTGTTTCTTTTTTTTTTTTTGAACTTTTTTTAAAAAAAGGAATTTTCTTAACACTTTTCTCGGCAAATTGGATTACATTTCCCTCTATAGCTAACCAATTTTTCACAATTTCATAGATTCTATCATTCCTTTCAGCTAAATGTAAATCTGTAGCATGTACGAAGTTGATATTTTTCCAATCATTCTTAGAAACAACTAGAGAATGGTTATTGACTCGATCCTCACCATTCTCTCGTTTTTGGATTATATCAAACATTATAAATGTAAATTCTTTCAACCATTCTATTACTTCTTGAGTTAATGTAATATCTATTACAACACGATAAAACTTACTGAAATCATCAAATATCTTATGCTTTAATAGATATTCATGAGGATTAAGAATTTCTAAATTCTTACGTTCCACAACTTCATGTGGAGAGAATTCATTTGCACTGAGGATAATTCCTTCAATGGAATCCCCTCGATAGACACGTGTTTTTATTCTTCTAAAATCTTGTTTTTTATCTTCTACGATTTCATCTTCTTCTTGCTCTCTTCGTTTCTTTTTTGATGAAAATATATTTTTTATTTTTTTCCAAAATGGAATTTTTTTTTCTTCTTTATCTATCGCTTTTTCTTTTTTCTCTTTAATGAGCGCATTTAGTTTCCACCTATATTCAAATATGGGAATAAATTGGATCTTATGCCTTAGATACGTCTCTAATTCTTTTATTTCAGGAATGTTACTAATGAAAAGTAACTCTAATTCAAAATTAGTTTTTTTAACTTTCTGATTAGTATTGATAATTAAAGGATGTCCTAAGTTAGGGTCAATTAAGATTGCATTACCAGATTGAGTCGTGTTTGTGCTCACTGTCAATTTATCATAATCTCTTTTTTTTCACCAAAGAAGTCTGAATTGTTTTTTACTAAGAATTAAACACATATATGATTTTCGGAACAGAATCAACTTACGGTAGAGAGATTTAAAATATGTAAAAAGAATTACACTTTATAAAAAATTCGTAGAGAAAAAGGTCATTAGAGATTTTGAATCGTAGCCAGCTATAAGGAAGGGAACAGAATTTATGAAACTCGTAGAGGCGAAAAATTTTGTATAAAAAATCTTCTCCTTTTTTAATTCTTTAAGCGGAATATTTATGGATATTTAAATAAATTTACTTTATGAGTAATGCTTTGATATCTTACTGAAAATGTTAAATCATCTGGGAAAATGTTCTTAAAGTCAGTAATGGAAACCCACTGTTTATAATCTTCTCCGGTATATAAATTGACAGTGGGATCATTATTACCTTTTGAAACCCCTTTAAAAAACAAATTTACTAATCCATTTTCTTCTAGATAAGGAAACATCCAAATTAATAACGATAAAGTTATTTATAAGTTATATTGATTGAGATGTTTATAATCATGTGAACTATCCGATTCGTTTGGTGATGGTCAAGTATGAGTAAAATAAAGTTTGGAGTAACGATAAATGCTGCACCGGAAATGATATACCAGTCTAATTACGATTCAATTAAAAAAATAGCACAGGAATGTGAAAGATTGGGTTACGATTCTCTTTGGGTCATGGATCACCTTCTGTGGGGTGTTTTTAATGAGGGAAGCGTTTTCGAAGTGTGGACACTGCTTACTGCGTTAGCTACGGAAACCGAATCTATCAAGCTCGGACCATTGGTAGCGTGCAATTCTTTTAGAAATCCTACTCTGACAGCTAAAATCGCATCCACATTTGATATTATCTCTAATGGAAGATTAATATTTGGCTATGGTGCAGGTTGGAAGGAAGAAGAATACGAAGCTTATGGGTTTCGATTTGGGGATCCAGTTGTAAGAGTGAACCAAATGAGAGAAGGGATAACTCTAATAAAGATGCTCTGGACTGAAGAAAAGACGAGTTTCCAAGGAGATTTCTATGAAGCGAAAGACGCAATCTGCAAACCAAAGCCCATGCAAAAACCACATCCTCCAATCATGATAGGAGGGGGTGGAGAAAAGTATACACTTAAAGTTGCTGCCGAAATTGCAAATATCTGGAACGTATGGGGGTCTTCCATAGAAGAATATAAAAGAAAGGTGAATATTCTAAAAGGCTACTGCGATAAACTCGGAAGAAAAATGGATGATATCGAGCTCTCATGGAGTGGAAACATTTTGATTGGAAAAAATGAAGAACAATTGAATAAGAAGATTAGTAGGTATGGAAAAGATATTAGCTTTGTGTGTACCTATGACAGCTGTATAGAAAAATTGCAAGAATATATTGACGCGGGTTGTAAAGAATTCATTTTTTCCTTATATACTTTTAATGATGAAAAGGAGAACTTTATGGAAGAGATAGCTTCCTCATTTTAGAAAATGTAAAAACATCCATTTGCTTGGAATAGCTAAAAGGGATTAGTTCTTGCTCGGAATAGCTAAATTGATTAATCGAGGCATACGAATATGACGTTGTCGCCCCTGACTACGATATTTCCAAGATCTTCATGTTCTTCTCTGATGTTCCCATCCTCATCTTGATATTCAAAAAGTTGACTTGTTCCTTCAAGATAAAGATTCAAATGTTCATCAAACCCACCAAGCTTACCTCTAAAAAGTCTGTTTCTTTTAACTTTAATTAAAATAATCTTATTCACAGAATTTTTCAAATAATCTATCGGTCGTTGAGGCCTTCTCTGGTCATTCTTTCTATCCATTTTTCAAAACACAATAACAAGTAATTAAAAAATTTAGTAGTAATAATAAAAATATTAAAACTGAGAATTAAAACCTTATGATTATTTAGCTGTATTTACTTATAAACAACACAAATTTTAAATATTATCAAGGGAGAATTTCACTAATCATCCTAAAATCTATTTGAAACGGATCTTTAAATTTTTATGCTACCTTTTTTATGTTTAATATAAAAAAAAAATTATGTTGAAATTTAACATCTTCTTATATGCATAGGCCCGTGGCGAAGTACGGATATCGCGGCAGCCTCCTATTATCTCATTGGAGAAAGCTGAAGATCGGGGGTTCAAATCAAGAAAAAATTCTTTTCAAGAGAACAAGTCCCCCCGGGCCTGTATATTAACCTAATCACCCTCAAAAATATAATTAATTATTCGTTTTTAGGTTTAAAATGCAGTATCGAATTCCTTCATTTTCTCGTTAGGTTTAAAGATACATGACGAGAATTTAAATTATAGATAACACAAATATATATGCTTAAATAATTGAGGTGAAAATGAATGCCAAAAAGAATGTTAAGAGTAAATATGAGTAATCTCGAAGCGAAATTTGAAGATTTTCCTGCTGATTTCGCTGCGTTAGGTGGACGAGCACTTACTTCCACGATAGTCGAAAAAGAAGTTGAACCACTTTGTCACCCTTTAGGTCCAAATAATAAACTTATAATTGCACCAGGGTTAGTTACAGGAACAAAAGCTCCAACTTCAGGTCGTTTATCTGTCGGATGCAAATCACCTTTAACAGGAGGGATTAAAGAAGCGAATGCAGGAACCCCATTTTCTCAAAAATTAGCAAGAATGAGAATTGCTGCTATAATACTTGAAGGAAAACATGAGGGATCCGAGTTCTATACACTAAAGGTTACCATGGATAAGGCAGAATTTACTAGTGCTGATAAATGGGTTGGAAAGGGTCTATATGACGCATATAAAGGATTATTCAAAGAATATGGAGATAAAGTTGGAATATGTGGAGTTGGTATTGCTGCGGAACTTTTAGGTGCCTCGTCAGGAGTGTGTTTTAATGATCCCGAAGGTCTACCTAGTCGATATGCTGGCAGAGGTGGTGTTGGAGCAGTAATGGCTTCCAAAGGATTAAAATTTATCATAGTTGATGAGACTAATGCTCCGGGAGTCGAAATTCTGAATGAAGAAGCTTTCAAAGAGGGTGTTCGAAAGATAACAAAAGCATTGACAACTCATGATGTCACGAAGCCTGGAGGTGCTCTCAACTCATACGGAACAAGTGTACTTGTCAATATCATAAATGAAGCAGGGGGATTACCACAACGTAATTTTTCATCAGGTCAAGATGATAGAGCAGAAAAAGTTTCTGGAGAAGTAAAAGCTGAGGAGATCAAAAAACGCGGAGGACAACGACCTCATTTTTGCAGTCCAGGATGCGTTATTCAATGCTCCGAAGTATGGTGT
>JAGXNU010000103.1:6962-7367 GCA_019894815.1 Promethearchaeota archaeon | reverse complement strand
GCTGAACTAATCCAAAAATCAGGTGAACTAAAAGCACTGAGAGATAAATTATTTAATGAACGAGGTAACATGAATGATGAACAAGCTAGATTGCGGGATAATATATCCGTTTTAGGTAAAGACACTCAATCAGTCTCGTTAAAAGAACGATATGTTAAAAAACTCAGTGATCAAGAAAATCGATTTGAATCAATATCTGGTGATCTAAATAAACTCGATAAGGAAATTACTGAATTGAATAAAGAAATTGATGGAAGAATAAATGGTCTAAAAATTTAGATTTTTTATTATTTTTTATTGTTTATTTGAGTAGAGTAAAATTCTTAAAGCCCAATATCATTATTATTGCATAATAATTTATGAATTAACCTTTGAAAGGTGAAAATCATGAGTATTGATGATCTT
>JAGXNU010000103.1:0-6953 GCA_019894815.1 Promethearchaeota archaeon | reverse complement strand
GTTGAAAAATTGAAAGATGAAATGGACGTACTCGAGGAAGATTGCGATTCGCTTCCAAAATGCCAGGAAGATGATGCGTGCGAAACGTGCGAAACTTACAAAAAAATCAATGCCCTTAACGAGAAAATTGAAGTACTTGAGAATAAAATCGAATCCTTAATGGGAGACGATGAAGAAGACGATGAATAATTCTTACATGCTTTAATTATTATCTATTTGAAGTTTTTTTTTTAATTTTTTTAATTTATGTCTTTTTTAGAGGTATAAATAAATTATAATGACGAAAAAAAAAAAAGAAAGAAGATTTTTCTCTAAACCTAAATTCCAGTCATTTTGTACAACTGTCTCATTGCCATTGATAAAATATAAAGCTGAATTTGCCTGCTTCCACCTATAATCTCTTGGATTCGAGAAATGTTTAATAAATCATGCATTAAAGTGTTATCTGATAGTCCCGCACCACCCATTAGATTGGCGCATTCATAACAAACTTCTTTTGAAAGAGCAGTAGTGTGATACTTAAACTGGGAAGCAGCAGCAACCATTGCTTGACTAATATTCTTTGGGATTTCTCCTCCGAACTTTTCTTCCGTGGCATCGTATTTTTCACAGAATCTTAAAAGCCCTTGAGTAACATTCATAACTCTTGCCCATAAATCGGTTAATGAAAATCCAACACCTTGAAACTTGAGGATTTCCTGGTTAAACTGTTTTCTATTGTTGGAATATATCGAACAGTGAGCAAGCGCATTCCAAGCTTGAGAAATAGCGTCAAGAGATATTCCTATTCTTTCAGGTACCAAACCTTCAAACATGTGTTCTCGACCTTTACCGACGGGTCCCAATATATATTCTTTTGGTACTCTTAGGTTTGTAAAATACTCATGACCGAGCCAAACCTTAGGAACCCATGGTATGAAGACTCTATCGCATTTCCAACCATCCCATTCAGTATCAATGATTACTTGCGCCATCATATTACCGTTATTTTCCTCCGCGGTAGCATAAGCCACAACGTATCTAGACTTCGGAGCGTTTGTATTATATATTTTTTCCCCCGATAAAACATAACTACCATCCGATTCTTCTTTAAGAGTGGTTAATTGGTGAACTGCATCAGATCCACGCTCGGGTTCGGTGATGAGGATCGCTCCTGGAGTCTCTCCAGTGACAAACTTCTTCAAAATTTCCAATCTAATTGGAACATTCTCATGATGATAAAAGACCGGATTAATTGCAAGAATCGTAGCTCCTCCTGCCATTCCAAATTGGGGATCAAAAAAACTGAGTGCTAAACATCTCATTAATTCAGTCGCCAATCCATGGTCCTCAAAATTTAAATCAATTTCAGAATATGCATGAGCCCTTGAAATCAAACCTTCTTTTCCAAAATCAGGAATCCAATGATAAAATTCTTCATCTGTAGCATGAGTAATGTCATTTTTCCTTTCATATCTAGTACAAAATTTTTCAGCGGATTTTAAAAAATTGAAATGTTTAGGTTCGAGTACTGTCATCAAATTGGTGTTTAAAAAGGCATAACGGTTCTTGAGGCTTAATTTCTCAAGGATTTCATCATTAATTGCCTGATCCATAAATTTAGTTTTTTTCTCTTCCATTATTATTGTACCATTTTGTAGTTTTCAAGATATATAATTATACTTACAAAAATAAGATTTGATATTTTAATTTTGTCATGCTTTAGTTCACGATTTTGAGAGGCGTATTCAAGAAAATAAGGATTAAATATCAATTAAGATAACTAACCCCTTTTTTTATAACTTGGTAAAAATAAAAAAAAGAAAAAATTATTTGTTCTAAACTTAAATTCCAGCCATTTTGTAAAGTTGTCTCAAGGCCATTGATAAGATATAAGTTTGTATCTGTCTACTGCCCCCAACGATTTCGGCTATTCTGGACATATTTAATATATCTTGCATCAATGTATTATCACACAGCCCTGCTCCTCCCATCAAGTTAGCACATTCGTAGCCAATTTCAGCTGCAAGTTTAGCAGCATGATACTTGAATTGACTTGCCGAAGCCACCATTGCTTGAGAAATGTTATGAGGAAGTGATCCTCCAAATTTTTCAACTTTCTCATCATAACTCTTGCAAAACATTAGTAATCCAAGCGTGACATTCGTTAATCTAGCCCAAAGATCCGTTAAAAGAAATCCTACACCTTGGAATTTCAAAACCATTTGATCGAATTGTTTTCTGTTATTAACATATATCGAGGCATGTGAAACTGCGTTCCAACTTGAGGATATGCAATCAATTGCTATTCCTATTCTTTCTGGTACTAATCCTTCAAACAGGTGCTCACGACCTTTACCCACTGCCCCAAGAACATATTCTTTTGGAACTCTAAGATTATCAAATCTCTCTTTACCTAAGAAAACTTTCGGTATATAGGGTATGAAGACTCTTTCACAATTCCATCCTTCCCATTTAGTATCAATTAGAAATTGAGCCATGGTATTTCCATTGTTCTGTTCTGCTGTGGCATAAGCTACGACATATCTAGCTTTAGGAGCGTTTGTATTAAAAATTTTCTCCCCATTGAGGATATAACTTCCATCAGATTGTTCATCACAAGTAGTTAACATGTGAACCGCATCAGATCCACGTTCTGGTTCGGTGATGAGGATGGCTCCGGGAGTCTCTCCAGTGACAAATTTTTTCAAGACTTCTAACCTAATAGGGACATTTTCATGGTGCTCATGAAGTGGGTTAACTGCTAATACAGTGGCACCACTTGCTAAAGAAAATTGGGGATCAAAAAAATTTACCGCTAAATTTCTCATGAATTCGATGGTTGCACCATGTTCAGGGTAATTAATATCAATCATTTCAAAGGGATGAGCCCTTGTTAAGAAACCCTCTGCCCCAAATGCTGGGATCCAATCATAAACATCTTCATCTGGACCGTGAGTTACATTATTTTTTTTTTCAAATCTCATGCAATATTTCTGAACCGATTTTAAAAAATTAAATTCCTTAGGATTTAATACAGTCATTAAATTCGTGTTCAAGAACGAATATCGGTTCTTGAGACTTAATTTTCCAAGAATCTCGTCATTAATAGCTTGAGTCATGTATCTGGTTTTTTTTTCTTCTTCCATATTTATCACTCAAAATTGTTTTAATCATATAAAAGATAAGAGAAATAGTATTATTAGTATTAAAAAGAGTATGAATTTTCTTTTTAATTTTATCATAACTTATGTTTTAAAAAAAAAACTTTCTCTTGATTCAGTACCATTTCAAGTTATTACTTTTCTCAATCGAGCTGAGAATTTTTTTGAAATTATCATTACAGTTTCAAATGGGCTTTTTTTTTTGAATTGAATGACCGAGATGAAATTATCAATGCCAACAAGTGCAAGTATGCCATAATCTTCGAGAGAAATCAATTCATGGATTTTGGAATTCCCTATTATGAATCTGCTTTCTAAAAGTCTTATGATTTCAGAAAACACGTTCGCACTCAAGTAAGAAATGATCACACGTCCGGTTTGAGTCAATAAGGCAGATGATATTACAAAAGAAGAAAATGTATGTAATTCTTCGAATATTTCTATAAGATCTTTTTGTATCTCTTTTGAAACCAATTTTTTGCTTCTTTCCATTATTTCATCAATATCATGTTTGAAATCTTGATAAATAGAGATATCTCCATTAAAATTTTCTGTTAGAAGATTTAAATCAAATTTGTTTAGAAATTGGCTTTTAATTTCTCTTAGTTGGTTTCTCAACTCTACTAAATTATCAACTCTATCACTAAATAATGCAAACATTAATTCGCTGGAATTAGCTTTTTCAATTTCAAAAATAAACCGGAAAGGTCCAACCTCGATTTCTGAGAGTTCTTTAGTTTTCAAAGTTGCCTTTACAAAAGAGAATATGGCACTTAGAAAGCTACTAGTCAACTTAATGTCAAAAATATCTTCATATGTCTTGTAGAAAATCAATTCTCCAGTAGATTTCATTATAAAGATATTTTTGATCATGATTAAAATTTAAAGAAAATACTTGTTTTATAAAATTCTAATAAAACCACAATTATAAAAATCCTCTTTTAACGTAAATACCTCTAATTAATTGAATTTTTTAGAAATTCCAAATTGACAAAATCAATAAAATAATGTTTAAAAGGAGGATATCATTAATAGATTTGGTTAAAACCCATCAAACTTAGCCCATTCGTCATCGTCTTCAAATTCATCATCATCTTCATAAGTTACTGGCATTTTGTCATCAACTTCACGTTCAGTGGAATCATCATAATAATCCTCTTCATCTTCATCAAAAGAAATAGCTTTTTCCAAATCAGTTATGAGATCTCCGGCCGTGACTTGAACCTCGGGAATAGGTTCCTTTTTAGGTGTCTTCTTTTCAACTAATTTTAAATAGTCACCATGTATTTTGATGGTTATTGGAGTTTCTTCTTGTAATAACCTTACCACCACTTCCTCGCTACTGGACGTGTCGTGAGGCATCCTCATTACTAAAGCCCTAGAGCTTTCAAAAACACCACTGATTATTTCTACAGTATCCCCCTCCTCTAAATATTCAGTGACACTTCTTGGAAGAAGTACATGTTTTAATTCTGCTAAACTAATGTTTTGAACAATTCTGCCTTTAATGTGAGGAATTCCTTGTACGCCAATTTGTACATCACGTTTCTGAGGAGCCTCGAAGAATATATAGCCCGGAAGCAGAGGAGAAACAAGTATAGCTCTAATATCGGGAATAACTTCAAGAATTCTAAACCGATAGAAAATCTGTTTCAGTATGTTACTCTCCTGATTGATTGTCGTTCTAACAGCAAATAATGTTGTTAACTCATCCTTATTATCTACTTCAATTGGTTGTAAATAATCATCATGGCCCTTATCTTCTTTCTCTCCCATTCTTCCTCACTTTTCTTATTTGAATTTACAATTTCTTAATATTATTGATTTAATTTAATAGAAAAAAAGCTTAACTTTCTAAGTTATTTCTAAATTATAAAATTTTGCTTTTATATACAATCTTGATTGTTTTAAATAACCAAGTAGTTTTGGTAATATCATCTTTCCGGCTAACTGAGGTTTCAAATTAATTAGCATTCATATTTATCTTCTGGTTTATACTCTCCTTTGATAAATAATACTTTTAATTGATCCTCTGAATTATTTTTAATATTGTGTATTTCATTTGGTTCTATTAAAAAGACACTCCCTTGAGGAGCATCATGTTTTTTTCCATTTACTATCATTAAACCATTGCCTTCAACAAAATAAAATGTTTCATCAACTTCATGGTGACCATGATCCACATCTGCCATTGCTTCACCCGGATTTAATAGAATAATTCCCCAATCGATACTAGGGCCTCTCATTAGGTATTTAACTCCTGAATCTCCCTTCCTGTACTCAAAATCATTCTCATTTATTTGTTTAATTTCTGACACCTACTCTAATTGCATAATTCATAATTAAGTTATAATATGTAAAAAATGTTTAGATACCTAATAGAGACATATAATAAAAGTGATAAAAACATGATCCCTTCTTTCAATTTTACCCGAATATCCCATATTATTTTTGGACCTGGTAAATTAGTAAATCTTTATTCTCTTATCTCGCAATATGGAAAATCTGTTCTTATTGTTGTAGGTGCCAGCTCTCTCAAGAAATCTGGTAAATTAGATGAAATTCAGATGAATCTCGGAGATAAGATGATTAATTATCATGTAATAGAAGTAAAAGGGGAGCCATCACCTAGCATGGTGGATGAGGCTGCGAAAAAGTATCGTAATAAAAGTATAGATTTAGTAGTAGGAATTGGGGGAGGAAGTGTCACAGATGCCGGTAAGGCGATTTCAGCAATGATCCCTAAGGTAGACTCAATTAAAAATTACCTTGAGGGTGTAGGAACGAAGATCCATGATGGACAGAAAATACCATATATTGCAATTCCAACAACATCAGGTACTGGAAGTGAGGCAACAAAAAACGCTGTGATAAGTGAAATTGGACAAGGAGGGTTTAAGAAATCACTTCGACACGACAATTTAATTCCTGATGTGGCTATTATCGATCCAGAACTAATGAAATCATGCCCTCCATCTGTTACTGCAGCATGTGGAATGGATGCATTCACCCAATTACTCGAATCTTATGTATCCTCTAAAGCAAATCCAATAACAGATGCTTTAGCATATAGTGGCATGAAATATATGAAAGATGCGCTAATTCCTGCATGTTCTCACAAATCTTCAGATATCAATATTAGAAGTTCTATGGCTTATGGATCCCTCCTATCAGGGATGACTCTTGCAAATGCTGGTTTAGGAATTGTACACGGATTAGCATCACCAATTGGAGCTAATTTCATCATTCCTCATGGCGTTGTCTGTGGAACTATCCTTGCTGAAGCTACTAAAATGAACATAAAGATACTGAAAAAAATTGGTTCAGAAGGTAAGATAAGCTTGAAAAAATACGCTGATATTGGAGCTCTACTTTCCAATGAGCCATTGAACACGGAAAAAAAATTATCTGAAAATCTCTCCATTCTCATTAAAACTCTTGAAAATTGGACTTATGTTTTGGATTTAAATAAATTAAGTAAATACGGGATTAGTTATGATGATATCAAAAATATTGTTGAAAATACAGGATTAAAGAATAATCCCGTGAATCTTGATAAAAAAGATATGATAGAAATTTTAGAAAATCGTTTATGATTAGATTATGAGTAGTTATATAGAGAGTAATTAAAAACAATAAAGTATTATTAATTAAAAATGCGCTGTAATATAGTAATTATTGATGCAAATTTCCTTTTTCTTCCAATTCAATTTAAAATTGATTTTCTTAGTGAAATAAATTATCTCTTAGAAGGAAAAAACTATTTTCTTATTTATAAACAAATTTTTGATGAGTTAGAATCAAAAAGAA
>JAGXNU010000102.1 GCA_019894815.1 Promethearchaeota archaeon | reverse complement strand
GGCAGCAGCGGCTATTTCTGCTTTTTTTAGCGTAAGAGTATATCCATTTACAGTATTAGCTCTCTCTTCTGAATCAAAAGAATGTGCATTTCTTCTTTGAGAATCGAAATAACCCTCAGCATTAGCATTATGAGTCTTATCTGATAATTGATTACTTCTTTCAGTTTTCATTATATATAAGAGAGATGACATTTTATCAGCAACATTGAAAGGTAATTGGTTTTTTACTATTACTCTTATAATGTTATTGATATCAAAATAATTTAGGGTTTCGAATTTAGCCCTTAAATACTTTTTAAGATTATCAGAATCTCTTTCACATTCTATTTCAGTCCAGTCATGAATTGCTAATCGTCTTCTGAAAAAGATCATTTCCCAATCGATATTAAGTTCTTTTAAGAATTCGAATAATTTATCATCATTAGCTTTTTTCATTTCTAAAGTGATAAATAGCTGAAGTCCATAATATTTATGCTCTTGTTGAAGAAAAAACCCTCTTTGGTGCATTGATGCCAAGATTTTTATGCTCAAAGAATAAATATTATCAGTCACTCCTTTTTTATCACAACTGAGATAAATTACATTTCCCTCTTCACTAATATATTCACAATCCAAAAATCCGAGAATGCTTTCATTATTTTGATCAATAAATTCACATAATCCACTAAGAGTAGGTTTAACATCGAATTTCTTCAAATCTTTTTCTTGAATTGTAACATAATCATGATAACTACCACCAACTGCTAATTTTATTGCATTAAGTTTTAATTCTTCATCAGTTCCAAATACATTCTTAAATGCATCATTCAATGGAAATATTTCTTGTTCAAGTATTTTAACTTCTGCCATTGAACTTTCATAAGGTTCAGGATCTCTTAACATTTTATTCATTATTGGTGCCTCTGAAGCGTCAACTTCGACCTCATAGTCTTTAGCCAAGTTTTTTCTTATCACGCAAATAGATCGCTTTTTCTCATTATACATGTTAAGTGAAGTATTGTTATCAATAACCGCTCTAAAATGTTCAGTAAATCTTTCTTCAGCATCATCAGATTTCAATTTTCTCTTTCTCAAAAATAGCACCAAGAATAGTAATAAAATATATATCTTTAATAAGATCCTTAAATCTTTTAATTTTATGTTTTATTGTTCTCAGATTTTAGTGCCTTATTTTGATACTTAGTAAAATAATGATTGACAAATTATTAAATAGCTAAACTTAGCAAATTTTTTGAATTATTCAATTATTGATTTGGTATCTTTTTCTTTGTTATGGCTCAAGCTAAGTCAAAAGTTCCATCTTTTTTTTTTATGTAAGTAATCGTACTACCAAAATTGTTTCGGACGGTTATCTTGTTTCCATCGACATCTAATAATTCTATAGAATAAGGGATTCTTCTATGTTTAATTAAATCATTTAATATTTTTCTTTCTTCTTCGGGGTCCATATCTTATAGAATAAATCATTTAAAAAAAGTTTTATGAAAATGAAATACTAATTATTTACCTTTCCAGAAATTTCTTCTATATCCAATCTTAATATGCAAGTATTTACATAAGATTTTTCATTATTAAGATGTTTTTTTTTCATCCTATCCGTATTTTCTTCTAAATGACTTATCAATACATCAAATCCATGTTTTTTTTCTTCAAGATTCTCGATACTAATCAATTTTCCCCTCATGACAATTGATTGATACGCATGATCACATTCATTCATCTTATAACCCCTATCCTTGATTATTGTAGCACATACTAATGGATTTGTTTTAATAAAGTCAATTTTTAATCCTTCATTTGCACAATGAAAGTATAAACAATTTTTATCCTGGTCATAACCATAACTAAGAGAAACGATATACGGCTCATCTTTTCGGCACATTGATATCGTAACATATTTTCCCTCAATGATAATTGTATTTAAGAGATCTTTTTCAGTGATCTCTTTTTCCTTCCGTCTCATGTGATATTTTGTCATGATTAAATTAATGCTTTATATGTATTTTGGATATAAACTTGATGGTTTATTTAATTTTTTATGAAAATTTTAATAAATACATCATAAAAGAGTATTTAAATTCGTGATATCAAGTGCTATTTCTCAACTCTGAATATTTTAGTGATGAAATCTAAAATCTTAGTTCTAAGAGTTATAAACTCGTCCACTTCAAAATTTTCCTTTATTAAAAGTATATGAAAATTTTAATAAATACATCGTTATAAATATAAAAGAGTATTTAATTAGAGTATAGTAATAACATTAAAACTCTTAATTTTAGTTTTTTAAATTTTAAAATATTATTTTAGATTAAGTGATTTTTATGGCAAAACGAACACTAGATATTGGCTTTTTCTCAAGCATGTATAGCCAAACTAACGGAACGGCTCATGCTGTCAAATTTTTATCGGAAGCAATAGCAAAATTAGGACATGATGTCCATGTTTTTGCTCCAAAGATAATGAACGGGCATAACGGGAGCCTCCCAAAGACTTTGCATTTTCACGATCTTGGGGGGGTCAGAGTTGGAGCCCGTACGGGTTTTGTTGTGTCTATTCCCATTCAAAAGATGTTTTTCTGCCCGCATGATTATTTGGATATAACCCACCTGCACACTCATGCAACGATTGGACCAATTGGTATTAATTGGGCAAAATATTTGGGAATCCCGATGGTTGGAACTCATAATGCCCCATTAACGTATTATACAGCTCAAAATGTTAGAATTATTGGAAATCTACTTACTAAATCTGACTTAATCTGGAGATATGAACGTCATATGTTGAATAAATATGATTTTGTCCACGTTCCTACCAAATCTAAGAAAGACCAGTTACGTAAATATCGTTTCATGGAACCAATCGTATGCTTATCTAATGGCATACCTGATGCAATGTACACGGACTTGAAGGAAAATGGAATTCGAGAGAAGTATAACATTGAGGATAAAAAAGTATTATTATATGCTTCACGTTTATCAACAGAAAAGCATCCTATTAGTATCCTAAAAACCTTTAAAAAAATACAACAGGAAGTCCCAGACGCATATCTGTTAATGGTTGGAAGTGGAGGTGCTTCTTCAGATAATGTTAAACGAATGCTTAAGAAGAAAGCATATAGAGATATTGCCTCTTATGCCGGACGAGTTCCTTTCGTTGATTTATTGAGATTATATAAAACAGCAGATTTAACAGCTCTGTGGTCTTGGGTTGAAGCAGAAGGGTTGGTATTACTTGAGGCGATGGCTCAAGGAACGCCGAATATTGGGGCGAATGCATGTGGAATAAGTAATGTTATAAGACATGGAAAAACAGGATATCTTGCTAATGATTTAGATCAATTTAAAGATCAAGCTGTGAGATTATTGAAAGATGATGATCTTCGCATTGAATTTGGAAAAAATGCTAAAAAAATAGCCCAAGAGTACAAGATTAGCAAAATAGCAGAATCATGGATAAAGCTATACAAGTTTACGATTGACGAGCTTTATCCGTTACGTTATTATCGTAAAGAAAGAAAAGAGAGGGTGGAATTAATTAAGGAATTTGTGAAACATATTCCAAATGTCACCTTTTAATAAGGTTATCTTACTCTTTTTTATTTAATTTAATATCTTAATTCGCTATAGAGATATAAATAAATATTTATTTCATGGAAATTTTGTCATTTCATAATGTCAGAAGATGCGGAGAAGTTAGAAAATAACGACCGAAATAACATGGAAAACATTCAAGATTCTAAAGAAGTAGTGAAAAAAGATTCAATTCCTCATTTTTTACCTACATATCGAATTTCCTTTAACCTATTTCCAATTCCAATTCTAATCGTAATAGTTATAGCTGGTTTATTAGCGTACGCGACATATTTTGGAGCAGGGATTCAGCTTGAAGGAGGGTATGTCTCAGAAGAAGATTTAGGTGTATTAGGGGGGATAATAAACGGGATTATTTTCACCTTCACTTCTGTTGCTGCTGCGTTTCTAATAGTTTTCTTGATAAGAAAGAAAGGTATTGATGTTTTAAAATATATTTTTGGATTTTCCTTTGGTTTGTTAGGATTTACATTATCGTGGTTCTTTGCTTCAGTTATAATATTTCTAATTTTCATTCAATTCCCAGAAACTCCCGCTTTAGTTAATACTTACTATATCGTATCCGATATTATAAGCCCAATATTAGTAGCAGTATTTACAGCTTTGTTACTTTATAAATACTTTACGTCCAAATCAATCAATACAAAGAATCTAATCGTGCTATACATAAGTCTACTAATAAGTGCTTCAATGGGATTAATGATGCCACTTTGGACGACTCTTGCTATTTTAATTGGAATATCTTTTTGGGATATATATGCCGTACTCAATAAAAAGGGTCCTATTAAAGAAATGATAGATATCGCATCAAAAAACGATAAATACGATTTATATGACGAAGAAATTGAAGAATCCATCAAAAAGGGCGAATTTATTTATGACACATCTAAAGTCGAAATTGGTATTGGCGATTTAGCTTTTTATAGCATGCTAACTACAAGTGCGCTAATTCAAACTGGAAACGTGTTTATCATGATCTTTACAACTATAGCTATATTAATCGGGACGGGAATAACCTTAAATCAATTGAAACGTAATAAAATTTTACCTGGGTTGCCAATATCCATCTTTTTAGGAATTGGTACGATGCTTTTATCGTGGTATATAATATCACTTTTTTAATTTTGAAATAATTTTAATGGCAACAACTTGGAATAACTCCATTGAAGCCGAGGTGTCCCTAAAATGACATTCCTTAACTGTGTATAAGGTTCTGCATGACCAAAGCTACAATAATGCTAATGCTGGAAGTATTTCTTGATATATTAAAAAAAAAGTAATTTATTAATAATCTAAAAAGCTGACACAAACTACAATAATCGCTAAAAATATGGAACTTCCTATACCTAAACCTAAAAATTCCAGGAAACTACTAATGAATGATGTAGGAGAGAATATGGCAACAATCATAGTATAAAATAAAAATATTAATGTGGTTGTTGGAATCAGCGCATAATACCATTTTGCTTTATTATATTGCTTTCCTAAAATACAAAAAATTCCTGGAATTAACAATCCTGTTGAGAAAAGAAGTAGAAATTCCACTAAAAAGAAAATGCCTATTTCTGCATCATATCCATTAACTGCTGCGTCATTAGCGATACCGAAACCTACAGCAAATGAAACAGGTAGAAAAAAGACAAAGAATACTAATGCAACAATACCTTTTGCTAGTCCCATTTGATCTCACCTTTAAATTTAATAGTTAATAACTATAATTAACTGTTAAACTTCTTTATATATTTAAACCTCGTTAAATATGACAGATTAGTCAAACTCTACTTAAGGAAGTATTCTGCTAAATATAAATTAACTTTTTAATTAGTGTATAAAATAAATGCATATGGTAGATATTAAGAATATTAAAACGTTTGTAGTAATTGGTGCGGGAACTATGGGACGAGAAATTGCTCAAGTTGCCTTGATGGCGGGCTTTGAAAACGTTGTATTAAATGATATTCAGGAAGGAGTGATTGAAGATGCATCAAAATACATACAAAATGGGCTAAGACGCCTTGAAAATAAAGGGCTTCTGAGCGAAGGACAAAAAACCGATATTCTTATGACCCACTTAATAAAAGAATCTGATTTGAAGAAAGCAGTACAAAATGCGGATTTTATAGTCGAAGCCATCCCCGAGATAATGGATTTAAAACAAGAATTATTTCATGAAATAGGTAATATCGCTCCTGAACAAGCGATTTTTGCTACAAATACTTCCACCATGAGCATTACAGACATCGCTTCAACTTCTGGGAGAGAAGATAAAGTTATTGGTATGCATTTTTTCACCCCTGTTGTATTGTTACGCTTAATTGAACTAATTAAAGGCTCTAAAACGAGTCAAGAGACATTTGACAGGAGTTATGAGGTGAGTATGAAATTTCCTTCTATAAAAGGAAAGCGTTATATAGCTAAAATCAATAAAGAAAGCCCTGGATTTATAGTAAATCGTCTTACAATAGCCTCAAGTCTTTATTTAAGTTGGATGCTCGAATATGCGACAGAAAAAGGTATTTCTTATGAATTGTTAGATAATGATATTATTGCCGCACCGAATTTAGGTCCATTTGCTAAGTGGGATTTTCTAGGTTTAGATATAATAAGAAATGTTCAAATTTACTTTGCAAAAACACTATCTCCAGAATTTACTCCTTGCTTAACGCTCCAAAAATTGGTAGATGAAGGAAAATTAGGTAAAAAAACTGGAAGTGGGTTATATGAATGGGATGCGGGTAAAATAATCAGAAAATCAAAGGAGAAAGCTAACCTTTTAAATATCGAAATTTATTATGCTATTCAATTGAATGAAGGATGTAGGCTTCTAGAGGAAGGGATCGTAGCTAATTATAAAATTATTGATGATACAATGCTTGCTGGAATGGATATGCCAGGACCATTTTCCGCTGGTAAAAGAAATTATAAGAAATGGACACAAATGTTAGAATCTTTTTCGAAAGAATCTGGAATTAAATATATTAAACCAACTAAATTGATGGCTACAGGAGATTTCATACAGATGAAAAAATGATTTTTTATCCCCACATTTCAATAAATTAGATAAATTAATTTATATTATTAATTTTGATTTACAATGCCAGAGATTGATTCCGCTCCAAAAACAGGATTAGAAAAAATTATCTATTTCTTTAACAATGTTCTTGAAATTAATCATCCAATTACAATAGCTGAAGTTGTTAATAAAACAGGATTCTCTTGGAGTTTTGTTAAAAAGACATTGACCAAAATGAAAGATGAGTATGATGGATTTCATTTTGAAAAATCTGGAAGTGCTTGGATAGTTTGGAAAGAGAGAAATCATGTGATTAAAAAATTAGATGATACTTGTTCCCGTTTTCTGCCCGCTGATTCATCCAAAAATGGATGTAATGAATAGATTCACAAGCTTAAAAATTCATTTTTAATTCTACACATTGATTTAAATGAATTCAATTTATATAAGAAACTCGGAATGAATCCTATTTTCGAATATTCCTATCTAAAGAAATTCAAGTAAACTTATTCCTTTCTCTTTCGTGCTTTTTTCCCCGATAAATACAAAATGCAACAACCAGAACATATTGGCATAAAAGTTTGTTGTTTCATCATATTTCTAAATTTAGTATATCGGGAACCATTCCAAATTTCACTAATTGATTGTTCATGTAAATTTCCCATTACCAAATCATAAAAAACGTGACAGGGAGCTACATCTCCATTTGCAACTATATCTGCAGAAACAAAAGGGGAGTAACACTTATTGTATTGATCTTTCATACCATTCCAATCCGCTTTTAGATACGCTTTCAAATTATTAGGGGAAAATGTGGGAGGTAATAGGAGTAGATTTTTCTTTTTCTTGAATAAAAC
>JAGXNU010000101.1 GCA_019894815.1 Promethearchaeota archaeon | reverse complement strand
TGTGATATTATCGAAATCTAAATGGCATCCGACATAGTGACCCTTACCACTTGCCTCTAGGATTCTATAATTTTCTTTTAAGGGTTCAGTATTTTTCCCTCCAGTGTAATTGAAGGTTATGGGCTTTGATTTCTTGAACTTTTTTCCAGTCTCGCTATCTATAAGTTTAGGAGTTGTAGGATTCTCTCGTCGCCATTGTGCATGAAATCTCCCGAAAGATTGAGCATTATCAATTCCATCCTCATAAATTTCATAATCTATGTAATAATAAAAGTTAAGAGGATCAGGGTTGTCATTTTCTATTGTAATTTTGAACTTTTCTGAAAAAGGCATTGGCCACCAACAATTAAATCCTCGTCCTCCTCGGGGAGTCATTTGAAAGGGTAAAGAAACAAAAACTTCTCTTTTGGCATGTCCAAGACCAAAAAAATCACCTATTGGAGCTTCTACACTTGGTCTATCGTCTAATTCACCATCCCAATACATCCTAATTATAATATTTCTTAAATAGTGCTTGCTTTTGCATCTCATTGTGCACCATAAATGATTTATGCATCCTGCTGCTTGTTGTTCTCCCAATATTACAAGTTCTCCAGGTTTAACATCAATCCAATCATGATTTCCTCCAGACCGATCATAACTTGAGACTCTTCTTCGTTTTACAGAATCAGGTCGTATTTTCGCGATGTCATTCAAGCTAGTTTTTAATAATCTCATAAATAAAGATAGAATATTGTATTATTTTAAGTTTAGAATTTTGGATTGATCAATTATTAGCTAGATATATTTATGATAAAAAACCAATAAAATACTATTATATCTAAATATAAAAAAAATAATAATAAAGAAATTGGTGTAAAAAAAATATGGTTTTAGAAGCCGAAGATGATAAGATCTTATTCATGAAGCAATATTTCTCTGTCATCATTTTGGTAGCAAATATAATCGTCTTCATCTGGCAGTTAATGGACCCAGCTGGTCAGATGCACATAGAATATGCTTTTGTCCCTAATGAATTTTTTGCTGGAACGAATTATTTGACTCTGCTTACTTCAATGTTCATGCATGGCGATATACTTCATATTCTGATGAACATGTGGTTTTTCTACGTGATTACAGATAATTGCGAACATGCAATGGGGCATTTAACTTACCTATTAACATATCTTGTCTCAGGTTTAGCGGGAAGTTTACTCCATGCTTATAGTACTTACTTAATCCCCGCACCATGGGGTCAAATAATGGCAGGAATTCCTTCTCTTGGAGCTTCAGGGGCAATTTTTGGGCTTTTAGGTGTGTATGGCATACTATACTCAAAGAATAAATTTTATCTTCCAACCAAAACTAGCATGCGCAAAGTAAGCGCAGGATATTTTATCATAACGTACTTTATCGCAGAATTAACATACGCGATCTTCTCTCTGACTAGTCCTTTAGGCTCAGGCACGGCACATTTCGCGCACGTGGGAGGGTTCATTGTAGGAGCAATTATCGCAGGCATATTCAAAGCAGTTAAACCGGAATATAGGAAGAAAAAGAAGTAGTTAAAATTCTTCCTTTTTTATTTTTTTCATTTTGTTTTAAAAAAATATTTCAATAATAATTTACTTAAAAATTTACAACTTGTAATCTAAAGAGTTAAAATGTCAACAAAAATTGTTGTTATAGGAATGGGTTATGTGGGGATTCCAATGGCCGCTTTACTAGCAGATGTTGATGATTTCCATGTCACCGGCATCCAAAGGCGTTCAGCTCGATCTGGGTGGAAGATTGATTGGCTTAACAATGGTAAGAATCCTTACGAGGGAGATGAACCAGGTTTAGATGATTTAATTACTCGGATTGTCAAAAATAAAAAATTTCATGTCACTGATAATTACGATTGCTGTGAGACAGCCGATTTCATTCTAGTTGATGTGCAGACCCCTGTAGAATTAGAAAGTAAGGTTCCAAGATACGAGTCTCTAATCGAAGTATCTGAAAGAATAGCAAAAAGCATGAAAAAGGGTGTTACCATTATTATTGAATCGACTGTTGCTCCAGGAACTACGAATCATATTGTAAATCCCATTTTAGAGAAAGAGAGCGGATTGAAAAGAGGCGAAGATTTTTACTTGGTGTTTTCCTTCGAAAGAGTAATGCCTGGTAAATTATTGGAATATATTATATATTTCCCTCGCGTTATTGGAGGAGGATGCGAAAAAGCTAATGAAAGAGCAAAATTTCTTTATGGAAAGGTTGTTAAAAAAGAACTTCATGTAACTGATACTCTTACGGCAGAATTAACAAAATGCATTGAAAATTCATATAGAGATGTAAATATTGCCTTTGCGAACGAATGTGCTTTATTATGTGAAGATTTTAATAGTGATATATATGAAATCATTGAATTAATAAATATGCGTCATGATAGAATGATGCATCTTCCTGGTAGTGGCGTGGGTGGCCATTGTTTAACCAAGGACCCCTGGCTATTACTTTATGGACACGATAAATACACAAACGCAGAAAATAAAGATAAAATCAAACTCATACCTGACTCAAGAGAATTAAATGATTTCATGCCTAAACATGTAGTTGAATTAATGGAGGATGCATTTCGTGAAGCTCATAAACTAGTAGATAATATTAAAATCGTATTGATGGGTGTGTCTTATAAAGCAAATACGGATGATACACGAAACACCCCTACTGAAAATATAGTCAAAATCCTCATGAATAGATACCATTCTCACAATATTGAGTATCTCGCACATGATCCTTACGTAAAAGAAAAAGATTATCAACTCACAAAACTAACTGACAATTTAGAAGAAGCATTTACAGGAGCAGACGTGCTAATTTTTGCCACAAACCATAAGCAATATTATGACCTTGATATTAAAAAGATAAAATCCTTGATGAACACGCCAATCGTAATTGATGGACGTAATATTTTTAATAGCGAGAATATGAGAAAAGAAGGATTCAACTACCGCAAGGTTGGAACGGGTTAACACGAAGTTAATTATGGTTTAATATTAATAATAAAAGAAATAGATTCATAAAGGTACTAAATTATTTATTCTCTCCAGTCCGAGCAGGACCGTAAAAATAAAACCCTAAAATTTATCGGTTTGATTTTCGAGAGTTTTTTCATTTAATTTTTCGATTTTTTGGCTTGTTTTTTTTTCCTAATAGCACTTATACTATTAAGAATACCATCGATAATGCCTCATCCAGTACAGTAGTTTTCTGTAGCGGAGGCATGAGTTTTAATCTTATTCTTCCATTCTGACATTTTTCCTTTATTTTCTGTTATTTATTATGATATTAGAAATATTAAGATCATTTAAGCATTCTCGTTATGAAAGATAATCTTAATGGAATCGATTCTTTATATAGGATTACCTCTTATTATTATTAATTCAAAATTCAAATTTTATATAAACACTTAGATAAAGCATGGGGATTAAAGAGGAATTATCAGAATTGAGAAAAAGCTTGGAAAAACTTACAGTAGAGTTACATGACACAAATTCAGCCATGAGAGAGTCCATGAAGTTAATGTCTGATTCAATGAAAGAATTTAGCGAAAATTTTTCTAAAACATTGACAACAATGGTGAAATCAATGCAGGATATGAAAATTCAAATTGATGTTCGCGATACTGTATTAAAATCTCTAGGGATCGATGGTGTTATTCCTGATTTTTTCAAGAAAAGAAAATAAATATCTTGATAAAGTTGGTATATTATATTGATTGAGATCGAGATCTTTTAAAGATGAAATACATTATCATCAATGATATTAAATATATAACAGTAAGACTAATCCATAAAAAGAATTCGGGCAAATCCTCTAATAGCAGAGATGAAATCGCTCTATAAATAAAAAATATACTGATTAGGCTAAATAGCCTAATACGTGATCCTAAATTATCCATTATATAGAAATTAAATGATATAATTTTTAAAACTATAACGTATATTAGAAATTAATAAATTTTATATTTATACATCTTAATACATTGAAAATGGCTCCTCCACCTCCTAATTGTTATATTTGTGAGAAAAAAAGTAGTGTCGAAAAATCTTATTATTGCATTTGTGACATCACAATATGTGATACGTGTATAAATTCTGTTAAAAAAAATGAATCTACGTGGATATGCCCCAACTGCAAGAAAGAATTAATGTTAGAAAATAGTAAATTGTTTAGGCTTACTTGATTATTACTTAACCATCCTATCTTTCGCAATTATAAAATTAGGTCATATTGATAAGCCTGTGATGAAAATAAACGATTATGAATTATGGTCTTTATGCATGAAATAATCAAAGGAAGGCTGAGGCTTATCTTATGGTTTTGTATTTTTAATTAGAAGGATAAAAAATAAAAACTTTCCACTTTTTAATTTAACATTAAAATCAGAGAGAATTTGAAAGATCATGACTAAAATCTCGAAAGTATTAGAGATTGAAAATTGTAATAAGGACGATTTAATAAAAGCAATTTATACCACGAGCTTGTGGGAAAAAATAACTCCCGTACAAAAAATTGAGGTTGAATTTTTAGCACCGAATGTCCTACGAAGCAAAATCTATGATCAGATAAAAGTTGTAAATGTTCCAATTGAAATGGAAACTGAAATGGTCCTTTCAGACAAGGGAGAAGAACCAGAAAAAGGTCGTCTAATTGAATTGAACATCAGAAATAATGACCAAGTTCAAAAACTAGAAGGACGGTTGCGGATTAAAGCATTATCATCAACCAAATCAAAAGTGGGTATATTTATCGATACTCTTATCTTTACTAATGATTTTTTAAAATTGTTAGGTGGAACTGCTGATATGATTTTTCAGCTAAAAATAACAGATATGCTGAGAAAGTTGCAAATATTCTGCAAAACAAGGAGTTTAAATGAATTTCTACATAATACATGAACTCTTAAATCCAAAAGATTTTTTTCTACATATAACATTATATTATTAAATTTATATAATAACGGGCATTAGGTATTAACGATGAATGTATGGGTGCTAGATTCTGAATCTGGGATAACATTACTATATAAATCGTACTTAGACTTAGCATTGGATGAAGATCTCATAAGCGGGTTGTTAGCAGCATTAAATCAATTTACTGTTTTTGAGTTACATGAGGGGATTGAAAGTATAGAGATGGGGGGATTACGTTGGGTTTATTTGGATGAAAAAGATTTAAACTTACTTTTCATCGGCGCTTCAGAAAAGATTTTAAATTCAGATATGTTAAAAGCCCGGTTAACTGTCATAAAACAAGCTTTTATTCAAAAATATATACCAGATAGAGAAGAATGGAAGAACTTATGGAAAGGTAATACTGATCTTTTCCTTCCCTTTAAGGAAACTATTGATGAATACTACCAACAATGGCTTACTGCAGAAGATATATCCAGCTTAGCGGAATTTTATAATATTTTGGGTGTTTTTCAACAAATTCTAAATCTATTAATAAATGTCGTCGAAGCACATGTATCTCCTTTAAAGAAAGAGAAAATTTATATTAAGATAGAAAACATGTTCAAAAATTATTTAAGACATGATTATGTTAAGGATAACGAAGAACTTAGTAAATTCTCATTTGATCGCAATGCTGGGATTAATATAATTAGTATAAATCCCGGTAATTGTGATATGTTAGTCGTAGAAAAACAAATCATTAATTTAATAAGAAGAATCAGTCAAATGATAAAAATTGAAGAAGGTTTCGAACGAACTTTACACTATTTTCTGAAAGAGAACATTTTTGATTATTTAATATCAAACATGTCTCTCCTAAATGAGTTAAATTTATTCAAATTTCTCATGCAAGTCTTTTTACGCAATTAGATATTGGATTTAGTCAAAATTTCTTCTCGTATCTCAGAATACTCCAGGAATAGGGAAAGAATTACTCCTTCACATGCTATTATTTAAAAATTTTCAATTCAATTAGGTTTATTAAAAACTATTTCTTAAAAGTATTATTAAGTTTCTACATTCATAAAGCTGAAAATCGATGGATCTTCCTATACTAATATTGCTCTTCTTGATGTTTTTCCTTATCATTCTTAGTTACTCATTCAAAGATTTAGATTTCGTGGCAATTTCATTACTATGCATGTTTTATGGAGCAACAATTACGGGATTGAAGCTTGGACTTGAATTGAATGATTTTATTAGCTATGTAAACTGGGAAGCAATCCTTATCATATTAAGCATGAGTATAATAACAAAGATTGCTCAAGATTCAAATGTATTAGAATATGTTGCTGTCAAATTATTTAAACTTTCACGAGGAAATCAAACAACTTTTTTATATCTATTGTGCACTATAACAACTTTACTTGCAGCAGTCATTACAGATGTCGTTGTAGTTTTAATTTTAGCTCCAGTTGTTGTTAGACTTTGTCATTTCTTAAAAATTCGATCAGGCACCTATTTATTAGGAATGACCATTTGTATAAATATAGGTTCTCTCATAACTCCATTCTCGAGTGGAGAAAATATTATAATTTCCAGTGCTTTTACCCTTGATACCTTATATTTTATCCAGACTTATTGGATGTTTTCGTTTTTCTTATTATTTGCTACTATATATCTAATAAATAGATTCTTATTATCAAAAGAACCAAGAATTGAAGAACAACAGAAACTCTATGTACTAGAACTAGTTGACGCAGATATAATGATAAAAAACAAAAAAATGTTTTATTTTAATAGTATCGCAATTATTATCACTATTCTACTTTTTACAATACTCCCGTTACTATATCTAACAGCAATTATTGCCGCTTTAATCCTTGTTTTATCAAATAGACGATATACAAAAAAATTCATGGGTGATCTTCTAAAAGATATTGAATGGGAAATCATATTCTTTTTCATCTCTCTATATGTCATTGTAGGTGCGATGAGTCAAGTTGGTTTTACTGAAATATTCAGTGGTATACCATTTCAGTTATTAGATCCTGCAGTTCTAGGAATAATTCTCTTAATACTTGTTAGTGTTATATCAGGTCTCGTGGCCAATACACCGACTGCGCTAATTTTTATTCCGATAATACAAACTCTAATAAATGACTTTAATTTCCCAGAAATCCCCTTATTGTTCGCTTTCATAGTTGCTATTAATTTGGGAGGTAATCTTATCCCACAAGGTGCTGCGGCCGATATGATGACTTTAAAAGTCGCCCAAGATTCTGGCGTAGAAAACCTATCCTACAAAAGATTATTAAAAACCGGGGCCATGTTTGCAGCTATTCATATTGGATTTTCTCTATTATATCTTTTAGCATTAATGTACGTGATATTCTTTATTATATTTATTGGATGCGTGATAAGTCTTATAATATTGATTTTATTACCAATTTTTAAAAAAATAAAAGAAGAATAAGAAAAGGGATAAAAAGATATATTTAATTAGTTATAATTAATTATGGGAAAATTCCCCTTAATTCGATAGCTT
>JAGXNU010000100.1 GCA_019894815.1 Promethearchaeota archaeon | reverse complement strand
ACAAAATATTCTTCAATTACTTTTAGGGGTTAATCTAATCAATAAGAAGTAAGCTATAATAAACATTATGCATCCCACATTAAATGATAATTGTCGTTATCAGCATTTACTTAATATCTGACAGACCATAAACTTGTTCCGGAATTGTTGTATTACATCTAGGACATAGATAAATTGGTTTCATATATTTAGGTGTATGACGAATTTGTTCCATGGCATATCCACAAGCGGGGCAGTAAATTGAAGAATCGGTTTGAGGGGAGGTTAAAAAAATACTTGGTTTAAATCTATGTTTTGTTTCCATGATATAATGATATGATTCCGTAAATATAAATTTATGTTTTCGATCATTGAACGATCATTTTATAACATTCACCGATCAATAAGTTCGTTTTAAAAAAAATTCTAAACAAATAAAAATATTCGAGGAATATTAGGAATTATAAAGAAATAAAGAAATAAGATATTGAACTACAATGAGTTTTAATTTCAAAGATAAATTTAAGGGAACAGTATCTATTATTGGCGCAAGTGAAATTGATGAAAAAACAAGACAAGTTGCCATCGAATTAGGACGTTTACTTGCTCGAAATAGTTATGCGGTATCATGTGGAGGGCTTTCAGGTGTAATGGAAGCCGTTTGTCAAGGAGCAAAAGAAGAAGGAGGACTAACAATTGGGCTCATCCCATTTAAAGACAAGAATAGAGCAAATGAATATGTAGACATTGTTATCCCTGTTCCATTTTCTCAAGCGCGTAATGTCGTGGTTGTATTGAGTGGGGATGTGTGCGTAGCAGTAGCTGGCAAGGCAGGAACATTATCAGAGATTTGTTTTGCTTGGATCTACGAAAAACCGATAATCGGTCTTACTTGCGTGGAAGGATGGTCATCAAAAATGGCGGGACAACAATTAGATGATAGGAGAACGGATAAAATTCACGGCGCTGATAGTCCCCAAGCTGTTATTATTAAACTGAATGAAATATTTGCACAAAATAAATTTAATCCCATAAAAAACATTTAATTACCTAATGATGATATATTCTACAAATAAACACTCTCCTAACGTGAGCTTTAGAGAAGCGGTTTTGAAAGGGCAAGCTCCAGATAAGGGACTTTACATGTTCGATAAAATCCCTCTTCTTTCTCAAGATGAAATTTTCGAATTTAAATCATTAAATCTTAAAGAAATCGCATTTAAAATCCTCTACCAGTTTTTAGAAGAAGATTTTCAAGAACAAATCTTAAAAAACATCATTAATAAAGCACTTGACTTTCCAATTCCTACAAACCTCATAACGGATAATAATTACATTTGCTATTTAGATAAGGGTCCAACTTGTAGTTTTAAAGACGTGGGAGCAAGAATGTTGGCAAGCTTCATGGAACATTTTCTTATCGAAGAGGATATAAAAATTATAATTTTAACAGCAACTTCAGGAGACACTGGTGGTGCTGTAGCTCAAGCATTTCATGATAAAAATAATGTTGAAGTAGTAGTCCTTTACCCAAAAAATGAGATTAGTACTTTACAGCGCAAGCAAATGACAACATTAGGAGATAATATTACTGCAATTGCCATCAATGGAAAATTTGATGATTGTCAACGATTTGCAAAAAGTGCATTTGCTGATTCCGATTTATCTCAACTAAATCTTACTTCTGCCAATTCAATTAATATTGGACGATTATTACCGCAAGCTATATATTATTTCAAAAGCTATTCTGATATCATCGAGCATAAAAATGAGAAGGTGATTTTTTCAGTACCCTCTGGAAATTTCGGAAACCTCACAGGAGGGCTAATTGCAAAGAGGATGGGATTACCAGTAAAGAGATTTATTTCCGCGGTAAATGAAAATGATGAATTTCCAAAATATTTAGCCAAAGGATATTATAAAAAAGTCAAACCTTCTAGGGTATGTATTTCAAATGCAATGAATGTTGGTCATCCTTCAAACCTAGCTCGCTTAATCGATCTATATAATGGGCATATTGATGAAGAAGGAAATTTAAGGATAAATCCAAGCATCGATAAGATTAGAAATGAAATTATATCCTATTCAATCACTGACGAAATTACTAAAGAGACTATTATTGATTTCAATAATAATTTTGATCTTTTGATTGATCCACATGGAGCTGTTGGATGGGCAGCCTTATTGAGATATCAGAAAGAATTTCCATCTGAAAAAGCTATTAAGTCAATTAATTTTGAAACTGCTGATCCAGCAAAATTCCCGGAACAAATAATTAAATTAACACATAAACATCCAAAAATACCCGACTCATTGGAAATTATACAACAAAAAAAAGAAACAATGACTTCATTAGAAATAGGTAATTATCACGATTTCAAGACCTACTTACAAAAGAATTTTTAAATAATCGAGTGATCATTAAATTTACTAAAGAATATATAAGATAATTTTTTTGATTTAATCTAGGTGAGATTAATTTTGGAAATTCAATACTTATCAAAAGGAAAACAACCAAAAAAAGAAATTAAAGAAGAACCACATAAAATTCTATTTACTGGTTTAGATACAGCTGGTAAAAGTACAATAATTCTAGCGATTCAAAGAGAATTCTCAAAAATCGCATTGCTTAAACCTACACGCGGTGCTCAACGCAGAATTTTTGAGTTTTTAGGCAAAGACATAGCCGAATGGGACTTAGGAGGTCAGGTCTCATATAGAATTTCTTATCTTAAAAATCCGGGCAAATATTTTGACGGCACGGAAATTTTAATTTACGTTATTGACATACAAAATCAATCAAGGATTCCCGAAGCAATAAGCTATTTAAAAGATGTTGTAGGACAATTAAATAATCTTGAAATTGAGCCACCTATATACATCTTTTTCCATAAATCTGATCCTGCCCTTTTGAGGAATGCTATCAATGAAATGCAAACGATGAGGGTAGATTTAAGAGAGAAAATCAAGAATGCGGCTAATTATAAGCAAATCTATTTCTATGAGACGTCAATATATAATCTTCCTAGCATAATTAAAGCGATGTCAGAAATTTTACTAAATTTGTACCCTAAGAGTCAATTAATTGAGAAGACAATTAATGAGTTTGCTCGAAAAGTAGATTCTGATGGAGTAGTCATGATAGATGATAATTCTTTGGTGATTGGGAGTTTCTACAAGAATGAGGAAGTTAAAAATCTATTGTCTGCGTCCACGCCTTATTTTCTCACATTAAATGATAGTTTCCAATTTACTGAAGTTTTACCCGGCCGAAAAGAAGAAAATAACATGATTGTTCAAAGATTTGGAAAAAACTTTGTATTCAAGCAATTAAAGTTAAAGGAAGATAGTCCACCTTATTATTTACTAATGCTAAAACAAGATCCTACCTTAAATGAGGACGATTTTGAATCTTTTGCTAATCTTCTCAAGGAAATTTTAAAGAGTTAATTAAATAATAGACATTATCATATAGAGCCATTCTTTTTCTTATTAATTAAAATTAATATATCAAGAGTTTTATTATTATTATAAAAAAAAACAATTATTTCAATACTAATTCATCTTAGAGAAGTAAAAAAAAATAGCATCATGATAATTTGTTCAAATTGCGGGGCCACGAACAATGAAGCCAAAGGTCACATTTGTAGAAAATGTGGTGCATTACTTCCAGTTTCAACAAGACCACCTCGCGTAAAAATTCAAACTGAAAAGAAACCAGTAAAAAAAGTTAAACAAACTTCCTCCCAACCTCATGAAAAAAAACCTCAAGTAAAATCCAAAAAGCAATCAAAATCACTCGAACTTCAAGAAATTCCTAAGGTGAAAGCATTGCCAAGCATTAAAGTAGAAGAAGAGAAGGAAGAAGAAAATATAATAGAAGCAGAGCCAAATGAAGATTTTGATGATTTTATTGAAGAGGAAGATAAAAGAGAAATATTAACAGAAATTACTCCGGGGCCATTCAAAGGTTCAATTATTGCTCAAAAAAATGTGTACGGTTCCTTTACCGTAAGGGAAAAGGGAAAAGAAAAATCGGCTACACAAAAAACTTCAACAAAAACAACTAAACCAGATGAAGTTGCTCCAAGTAATGATTCTTTAATTCGTCAAAAACAATTAGAGCAAGAAATGTCTAAAGTTTTGAAAATCCTTTCTGATAAAATCACTGTTGAACAATTGCCAAGTCGTGAAAAAAAGGGAGACGTCAAGAAAGAAAAAGAATTGATCCCACCACCAGCAAGCATGAACGAGATTCTAAGAAATCTCTTAAAACTTGATATAAATATTGAAGCATCAGCAATTATCAAATCAGGAGGAACAATTCTTGCATCCGCAATCTCATCTCGCATATCTGATACACTTTTTGGAGTTATAGGTCAGAATTTATCAATGATTGGAAAAGATATTATAGAAGGATTGAACGCAGGTAAATTACTGAATATATCTGTTAGAGGCAGTGAAGGCGTATTAGATTTAGCCCCTATTTCTCAAGATCAAGATATGCTTTTAATTTTATTTTCTAACCCCCGAATTAAGAGTGGTATTATATATTTTGCTGCGGGTATAGTAAAAAAACAAGTAAAACAGTATTTGGGATTAAATGATTAATGAATAAAAGTTGATAATTGTTTTTGAATGAATAATTTATTAATTTTAATCGTTTTAAAACATGACATGTTAGTTGTTAATTCTTGCAAGAACGAATTAAATTGATAAATAGAAACCAGGGGTACGTCATTTTCATTGAATTTTATATGATTTTGTTCAAGACTTACCATTGCAGGAACTAAAACAAATGGAAGCCTTCTTTCAATACTTTCTGAAATTCCTAAAATATCTTGAACCATGCTAGAAAAAATCTCTGGATTTAACTGCAATGCAAGTGCTCTCTGATACTGATGATTTGCAGCTTTATTCATGGCGGAATAAGAATCTTTATTCACCCACTGTTTTGCATCGATTAATAAAATGTGGTGTTTAGATATGCCAACTACGTCAATTTCATATCTCTTTTGATAAGTTTTTGATTTAAAATTCGACCGATCAGAAAATCTGAAGTTCTTAATTGTTTTATAATTATTCCTTTTAAGAATTTCCTCGACTAATGCCTCAAATCCATTAAAATCAACCAATGCTGACAATTTTCCAATATCTTCTTCTAAAATTTGAATGCTTTCAACAATGAAAATGATTTTATCAATTACAATGTAATTTTTATAGTTTCCTTTTTGAATATAAATTGATTCAAAATTACTTAAATAATCTCTAATCTCGGATTCATCATTACCTTTAAAAAAATTTACCTCTGAAAATCCAACCCATACTTCCGTTACTTTCGTATCCGTTTCTTTTAAAATCTTGTATATTTCTGAAAAGAAGTGTTTTACGGTCTTTACAGATAACGATAGTTTCATAGTATTTATTCTATCATAATTTATAAAATAAGAAAGGGAGTGTGATAATTAAATGAAAAATAGAGGAAATTTATTATGAACTAGTTCATAATTTTCTTTTTTAATATAGAAAAATATCTGAAGATAGATATCTTCAGAAATAAATGAATTAAAGAGAACAATTCAAAAATGAATCTTCTACCAAAAGTATTCAAGAAGGGAGATGTTGACGAATTTGAGCCCTCTAAAATAATGGAGAGCATTATTCAAGAAACAGGCGTGGATGAAGAAAATGCAAGAAAAATCACTGAGCTTGTGGTTAGAAGAATCATTAGTTCTAACATGAAATTTTTATCTGGACCTCATATCAGAGAAATTGTCTGTTCAATACTTTCAGAAAATCAATATGAGCAAGAAAGGAAACTATATACTCGTATAGGGATGCCTTTAATGGACTATGAAAAAATCCTTGAAGCCAGCCAAAAAGATTCTTCAGAGAAGATTATTAATCCAGAAAAAATCCATCATTGGGCTGCCAATCAACTTGCAGAAGAATATACACTTCTTCGAATTCTTAATGACGATGAATCAAAAGCACACTTGTTTGGTGATTTATACATCCATCAACTCAAATATTTCGATTTACGACCTTATAATCAGTATTGGGATCCTCGTTTAGTTTTAGAACATGGAATACCCCCAATTAAAAACTATACTAATACTTGTAAGTCAAAACCTGCTAAAAATTTAAAAGAAGCAGTTGATCATCTCGCTAATTGGATAGGAATGGTACAGACAGAATTCAGTGGTAATCAAGGACTTGAATTAATCACAGTATTTCTGGCTCCCTATATTCAAGGATTAAATGAAAATAAAATAAAAGAAATAATGAAACGATTCATTTATAGTATTAATTATTTATCGACTTCTTCAGGGAAAAATTATTTAAAATCCTCTCTTGCGTGCTCACCTGGAATTTTACCACCGCTGTTAACTATTCCTGCAATTGGTCCCGGTGGAATTGAAATAGGTCCATACGATTCATATAAAAAAGAATGTACAAAATTATTTGAAATAATGACACAAATTTACACTGAAGGTGATGATAATAATTGTTTTTTCCCATATCCTGAGCATCTAATTTATTATAACGAGGAATGGTTAATTAGGTTCGAAGAACAGTATGAATCGATCTGTAAGGAAGTATTAAAAAATCAAACTTCTAGTTTTATTAACATCGATCGGCACAAACTACTTAATAAAATGATTCAATCATCACCAAATTCTTATCTCAATCATGGAATTCTTCAAAAGATATCCCTAAATTTACCTCGGTATGCTTTTCTCAGTCAAGACGAAACTAAATTCCTTGAATTACTAAAAACTAATTTAGAGATTTGTTTTGAAATTTTAGATAAGAAGCATGCGATTATAGGAAAACGATTAAAAACAGGTCATCTGCCATTATGTAGTGGTTATTTAGATGATCACCAATTATTTGATCTTGATAACCAAGAATTATGTGTTGGATTTATTGGATTAAATGAAGCTGTTCAAATCTTGACGAATTTTGAATTACATGAAACTGACACTGCATTATTATTAGGGGAAAAAATAGTGAAAAAAATTCATGATTATTGTGAGGAGCGCTCCAAAAATGAAGGAAAAAATTATTCTTTAATTAATGCTTCATCTAAAGGTGCAATTAGGCGATTTTTACGTTTGGATTCAAAACACTTTCCCAATTTAGCACTAAAAAATTATCAAAAATCTTCCCATTTTCGAGCAATAGATACTCTTGAATTAAATGACAAGATTAAAAAACAAGGTAGATTTCATCCATGGATTTTAAATGATGCAAGAGTGGAAATTTCGTTGAGAAATCTACAAAGTCAAAAAGATTTAATGAGAATTTTAAATTATAGCTGTACAAACACTGAAATCTCGAGTCTAAAATATCTCCCTTGAAATTTAATGTTTAGTAAACCATAACAAAATACTTTCAAGAATTTAAGCTTAACAAATATTTAATAATAGGTTCTGCTTTGATATATTAGAATAACACATACTTTTATGAAAAGATTTAAGACATGTTTTTATATGATTTATGAGA